>JBCNPG010000430.1:0-3540 GCA_039593445.1 Pedobacter sp. | reverse complement strand
TAATATCGCTATTACCGGTTTATGCCAATGCACAAGAAAACAGACCCGGCAATCCAATTGGAGGCATCATTGTAAAAGGTGGCAAAAACCCTGGTGGCAACATGATTTTATCGCTGGGTGGCGGCTGGAACAGTCCTGGCAGCAACGGCAAAACAGACGCACGCCTGATCAATACCTATGCCGTTAACGGGAATGTGTATGTGCCACTTTTTGCTCAAGAAGGCAATGGCGATTTGGCGGGCAAAACTTCTCATTTTTTTACAATTGGTCTCAATGCGGGTGGCGAATATTTTACCGGCAGCCAAGATTACGATTTGAATACACTTCCATCCTATCAGGTAATGGGCCAAAACGGCACACCAAGTATCGCGCTGAGCAATAACAAAAACAAACAAAACGGCTTTAGGGCCGAAGCAGGCGTACAAGCTAACTTTTCTTTTGGTCAGCTTACCCTTTCGCCTGGTGTAAATGCGGGCTATTTTAGCCTGCAGCAAGAGGCCCTTGCGGTTACGCAAAGCGGCTCGGTTAACGGAAATAGCTATAGCAAAGAAATCTACCGTCAGGATGCTATGAAAACAACAGGATTTGCACTTGTTCCCAAATTGCGTATTGCTTACTTTCCGGGCAAGGTTGGTTTTTATGCTGCGGTTAACTACACTAGTGGAGCAACCGTTAATACCCAAGCTACGCAGTTTAAGCCACAGGGTAGCCCCAATGCCGATGGTTTTTATAGCCAAGACCAATTGGCCATGGGCAACATGCAGCGCGTGGGCCAAAGTACCAAATACAATGGCTTCGGGTTAAATGTCGGTGTGAGCATACCGCTCGGAAGAAGCATCAGCGAGAAAGGCGTGAAAAGATCGGCGGCACGGGCATCAGACAAGTTGCCTCCAAGAACCTACACCGGAGGCCGTAAAAACGAAGCAGTGGCTTTAGTGGCAGGCCAGCCGATTGGAGGCATTGTTGTAAAAGGAGGCAAAAATCCTGGAGGCAATCTAATACAGGCCAAAACCAATGAGCATGGTGAATTCGAATTTACGGTAAGCGAGGCAGGCAACTATAAATTCGCCATCAGCGAACCTGAACAACCCCAAGGTAGAAGCATCAGCGAGAAAGGCGTGAAAAGAACCGAAGAGTTGGCTACCAAACAAACGCAAGGCAAAACTTTTGGCGAAAAAGTAAGCCAAGGCCTGGCCATGACTGCGGGATCACCAATCGGGGGCATCGTCGTAAAAGGGGGCAAAAACCCAGGTGGCAATATGATAACCGTAACCACCAACGGGCAGGGCGAGTTTGAGCTTGAAAAATTAGAGGCAGGAAACTACAAGTTTACCATCACCATGCCTGAAAACCCGCAAGGTAAAAGCATTAGCACTAAAGGTGTTTCTTCGGGGCCCAGAGGCGGTAAAAATTAAGCGATGAAGTATCATTAAGTATCCACAATTTATTATATTGTAAATACTTAATTTGATGCTGATGAAAAGTATGATCATGGCGACCGTCCTTTTGTTTGCAGCTATCGCCGTGCGAAGCGGAAAGGAATCTAATCCTAAAGTTGCTACAGTCCAGCACTGCGACTATTGCAAAGCCGATTTTCCGGAAACGCATTTTCCCTGCGTGTTGAAAGCAGTGAATGGCCGGATCAATACAAGAACCGGCAGGGTGGAATTCGCATCCGGGCAGGCCATTGGTGGCGTAGCCGTAAAAATAGCCAAAAACGATATCGACAGCATCACCTTAACCAGCCAGGCCAATGGGGAAGTAGAACTTAATCATATGCCAGAGGGCAATTACAAGCTAAGGATTATGTTACCTGCCATTAATCCGAAATCTGAGCTGACCGGCCGTGGCATGGCGGGCATTATTGCTCGAATCGGGAAAAAACCTGCCAAATTATTGCTGCCCATGATTACTGACGCTAACGGCGAAATGTTATTAAATAACCTAGAAGCCGGCGATTATATCCTAACGCTCAAAGCACCTACCGATTTGGAAAAAAACAGCGATTTATACCGGTCGTACCGATTTGATGATTTTAATCCGAATTTTAAGCGCAACAAGTAAGCTTGGCCTGTTATAAATATTGTCCACGCGTATTGCCCATCCTACCGAAAGATAGACCGCTAAACAAAACATTAAAAAATTTGAAAAGGGGGTAACATTCTACCTGTTTTATTGATATCGATAAAACAACCTTTTAAACCATGAAAAAATTAAGTTTATGTTTAGCAGTCCTTCTCTACTTGTCGATTGCAGGTTGCAAAAAGGACAACTCTGGCAGCCCGAATACTCCTCCGGCAACCGATATCGATTTTGCAAAAAACTTTGGCAATACCGTCAACCGTGATTTTATAGGTCAAGTTGTGGATGCTACCAACAACCCTATTGCTGGCGCCAATATTAAAATCGGCACTTTTACGGCCCAAACCGACGCTAATGGTATTTTCATTATTAAGAATGCCAACGTTTACGAACGGTTTGCTTTTATAAGCGCTACCAAGAGTGGCTATATCAATGGATCGAGGGCATTAGTTCCCACCATAGGAACAAACCACATTAAAATTATGCTGTTGCCTGCTACGGTTACTTCCACCGTAAATACAGGAGCAACAAGTACCGTAAGTTTGGCAAACGGCACCAAAATAACTTTCGATGGAGCCTTTAAAACCGAAGCTGGCAATAATTATACAGGTGCTGTAAATGTAATAGTGAACTCCCTCGATCCGGCAGACCCCAATTTAGCCAGCAAAATGCCGGGCATGTTATTTGCAAAAAACACCAATGGCGACCCAAAATTACTTGAAACTTACGGCATGGTAAATGTTGAACTTAGGGGAAGTACGGGTGATAAGCTGCAGCTGTCAAATACCGCACAAATAGAGTTTCCAATTACTGCCAGTCAACAAGCAAATGCACCAGCCAGCATCCCGCTTTGGCACTTTGACGAAACAGTAGGCTATTGGAAAGAAGAAGGTACGGCTACAAAAACGGGCAACAAATACGTGGGTACGGTTAAACACTTTTCTTGGTGGAACTTCGATGCCCAATTGCCGGGAATTTATTTAACGTTAAAGCTTGTAGACGCGAACAATCAGCCACTGCCCCATTTAACAACCGTATTGACAAGGCAAGGCAACTCATCGTCCTACCCAAATCTTACCGACAACAATGGCCAGGCAAATGGATTCGTTCCTCAAAACGAAACCCTAACCCTAAAGGTGCTGAATGCTTGTGGAAGTGTAATCCATACCCAGTCGATAGGACCATTTACGGGCAATGCTATCCTTCCAACTATCGTCATCAATTCTCCTGCAGTTCAGGTAACCACGGTTACGGGTACTTTGAAAAAATGCAACAACTCAAACGTCACCAATGGTTATATCTATTACAGCTACGCAGGAAATAACTATTTCGCCTTGGTAAGCAATGGTACTTTTAGTTTTCAGGCATTAATGTGCGCTCCAACCTTTACCATCATAGGCCAAGATCTAGACAATAATACCAATTCCAGTATGCAAAGCTTCAGTTTCAATGCTGGCC
>JBCNPG010000043.1:0-11193 GCA_039593445.1 Pedobacter sp. | reverse complement strand
TATTTTTTGCCTTTGTAGTGGATGCCCGTACTCATGGTACTGTTAGAAAAAGGGAAGTTGCCGCTGGCAAAACTCACGGCCTCTACTTTGGGCATGGCCTGTATGCCCTGGCGCAGGTTGTCAAAATAGGCAATGGCCGAATCGGTAATTTTAAACTGGGGTACATTGCTGTAGCTGATGGGCCATACCTGCTTATATTCGAAGCCCATAGGCCTACTGTAGTTTTGGTAATAAAATACCAGAAAAGAACATACCGTAAAGATGACCAAAAAAGACACCAGTATTTCTGAGAGGAACAAGAAGTTTTGTTTCTTTTTGTTCCACAATAATTTGAATAAATGCTTAAACATGATAATTTCTTTTAATGGATGATGTTATTGGGCTTTTAATGCTGCAACTACGTTTAACCTCGACATGCGCCAAGCTGGGTATACGCCAGAAATAAGCCCAAAAAACAAGCAGGCCAGCAAGCTATAGCCCAAAACCTTGAGGTTAAAAGTGAGGTTAAGATGGGGAATCAGTTGCGAATCGTTGATCACATAAATAATCAAGATCGACAAAACAATGCCGATGAGACCTCCCAACAAAGTTAGGATGAGGTTTTCTACGATAAACTGATAGACCAGTGTTTTGGAAGAGGCACCGAAGGCCTTGCGCACCCCAATTTCGGAAGAACGCTCCATAATGCGGGTGATGTTGATGTTGACCAGGTTAAGCGTAGGCAGCAATACAAACAGAAACACCACCGATCCCAAAATGGTCAAGGCCAAGCCTTTTCCTGAATTCGAACCATCACCCAAAATCCTTCTGGTCATGCCTTCAAAAAACGGATCGGCATGGCTGTAAAGCTTGTCAAACTGTTTGTCTGGAATAGGTACCTTGGTCATCATCTGATCGAACTCGGCCCGGACCTTAGGCAAATCAGCTTTGCTTTTGGCTAACAGGATGCCATTATAGCCCCCCATCAGGTCTACTTTTTTGTAGTCGGCTTTCGATACGGTGTAAGGCAGGTAAACGTCGCCATAGATGTTGTACATGGTTCGGTTTACATTATCTACTACCCCAATTACCCGGTAATTGACATTGTCAACCAAGATATATTTGCCTAACGCGCTGGGGATATCGCCAAAATAGGCCTTTTTGGTGTCTTCGGAAATGACTGCTACCTGGCTGGCCGCCGCGATTTCCTGTGCGCTGTAAGGTTTCCCTTCTAAAAATTTATATTCTAAAACTTCCCAATAGGCCGCATTGGTGAATTTGAAATTGATGACTATCTTTTTGTTGTTGATGTAGGCATTGGTGGCCTGCGCACTCGAAGAGATAGCCAGCTTTTCGGGAGTTTTAAGCGTAGATACGTAATGGTCGAGAAAGTAGAACGACACATCGCTCCTGTTAAGCCAACCTTGCTTGGTGTTGCTTAATTCCATTGTTGCGATATACAAGCTCCGGTCTCTTTTGTTGTCGGGATAACCGGCACTGATTATCTTGTCTAAGAACGCTGTGGCTACCATCAAAATGGTGAGCGTGAAACTGATGCCAAACAAGCTGATGAAAGTGAAGAATTTTCTTCGCTTGAGTACCGCTATGGCTATTTTGAAATAATTTTTAAGCATGATACAGGGTTATTGAACTTGAGAACCATCAAATAAGCGAACCAAACGGTGGGTTTTGTGCGCCATGTTTTCGTCGTGGGTAACCATCACGATGGTGGTGCCATCGTTGCGGTTCAGGTTAAGGAGGATGTCCATGATTTCGTTGCCCATGGCGCTATCCAGGTTGCCGGTAGGCTCATCGGCTAATATGATTTGGGGTCTGCCCACTATGGCCCGTGCAATGGCTACCCTTTGGCGCTGCCCGCCCGAAAGTTGCGAAGGGAAATGTTTGAGCCGGTTGCTCAAGCCAACTTTTTCTAGGGCCTCGGCGGCCAGCAGGCGGCGTTCTTTGGCCGATGCCGTTCTGTAAAGCAAGGGCAGCTCAACATTATCCAGTACCTGTAGGTCGTTGATCAGGTGATAACTCTGAAAAATAAAGCCCAGCTTCTGGTTCCTGAATTTGGCCAGTTGCTGATCGGAAAAGCTCGAAATCTGCTGATTGTCGATTTGTACAATCCCTTTTGACGGCTCGTCTAACAAACCCATAATGTTAAGCAAAGTACTTTTGCCACAGCCCGAAGGCCCCATAATGGATAAGAATTCGCCCTTGGCTACGTCGAGGCTGATGCCATTGATGGCCAAGGTTTCTACCGTAGCCGTGCGGTAAACTTTTTCAATATTCTGTAAGCGTATCATGTCGTATAATTAATGATTTTAATAGATTGTTAATAGGTTATTTTCTGATTTTTTTCAAAGTCGTAAAGCGAGAGGTAGCGCAACTGGTAATAGGCGCCCCAAAAGTCCTTCAGCGAGCTTACATAATCTCTTTTGGCACGATCGTTTTCCTGAAAGGCAATGCTGAGGTCGGTAATGCTCAAATTGCCCAGCACATAGCGTTCGCTGGCGATTTTGTACTTTTCGGCTGCTATTTTTTCGGCTTCGGCCGTCAATTGCAATTGCTCTTTCATCATGTTGAAGAGCGTAACCTGCGTTACGATCTGTTGCCTGAAAGTCTGCTTATCCTGCTCTACGGCATAGGTTGTGAATTTTTCGTTGGCCTCGGCAGTTTTGCTGCGCGACTTGGAACGGCCCCAATCGAGGATAGGGATAGACAGTTGCAGCTGCACCGATTGCTGGCTTTTGGGCGAGCGATACACATCGAAAGCGTTATTGGCCGCGTTTGAAAAACCTAAATTGGCCCTTAATGTTGCAGTTAGTCCGTTTTCGCCCTTGGCTTTGGCCACATCTCGTTTGGCCTCGGCCATGCGCCTTACAAAGGCTATGGCATCAGAACGGTTAGCAAAAGCCTCTTCAAGTACTTTTTCGGTGGCTACGCTCATTTGTTTAACCGCGGTAGGCATGTCTAGCACAATACGGTCTTCGCCCTCTATGCCGATATAACTGCGCAGGTTAAGGGTAGCAATTTCCATGTCGCGTTTGGCCGTGCCTACGGCTTTCTGGGCATTGAGCTGCTCGAGCTGCAGCTGCAGGATCTCGTTTTTGGCAATTTTGCCCAGCTCGAATTTGGTATTGGCAATGGTCAGGATGCGTTGCGTATTTTCGAGGTTGGTGTCGGCAATGCCCAGGTTTACTTGTGCCAGCAACAGGTCGAAAAAGTATTCGGTTACGGTAATCGAAATCTTTTCCTGCGCTTCGATATAGGCCTGTTTGCTTTCATTGAATTTGAGGGGCTCTATTTTCTTATCCCATTTCAAGCTGTTGAACTGCAGCAAGGGTTGGGTATAGCCCAAGCCATAGGGAATGCCATTGTACAATACGTTATGGCGATCGAAATCGGCGAAGCGTTGTAATTGTGTAGTGCCATAAATGGTGCCACCAGTAGCTGCTATGCTCTGTTTAAAGTTCATGGTGAGCGAAGAATTGTCGTTATGTACCGGCTGGAACAAAATGGTGCCATTAGGCTGTAGTACCTGCGTGTAGCTCTTGTTGTAGCCCGGCAAGATGCCTTCTAAGGCCAACTGGGGCTGGTAATTGGATTTGAACGTGCGCCATTCCCAATATTTGGTTTCTTTTACGGTAAGGGCCTGCTTGGCCGCGATTGAATTGCTTTTGGCCATTGCTACCACTTGTGGCAGCGATAGGCGCAAGGTGTCTGCCCCGGTAAAAGCGCCAGCCGAAAAGCCAGCTGCTAAAAATAAAGCCAAGAGTAAAGTCTTCATCATTTTATGGCTGATTAATGGTCAATACTTTGGCATGTTTGTAACTGCTCATGTCGGAATTGATGATCACGTCGCCAGGCTTCAGGCCACTTACAATTTCGATATAGTCGAAGTTGCTGAGCCCGGTTTTAACCGTTCTGCGTTCGGCTTTGCCTTCGTTGGTCAATACAAAGATGTCCTGCAGGTTAGAACCATTAAAAGCCGCGCCATTGGCTACGCGTATTACCTTGTGGTGTACGGCAGTAACCAAGAACACATCGGCTTTCATATTGGGGCGCAGCAGCTTGTTGTTCTTTTCGTCGAAACGGATGTCGAACGAAACAATGCTGTTTTTAATAGCCGGCGAAATGTTGGTTACTGTTCCGCGCAACTGTTCGTCGTTGATGCGGATAATGGCTGGCATGTTGTTGTGCAATTGCTCAAGCTGGTTATCTGACATGCTGCCAGCCACCTTAAAGCTGCTCAGGTCGGCAATTCTGGCAATGGCTTCGCCTTGCTGCACACTGGTGCCGATGTTTTTGTTTACCCAAGTTACTACGCCATCTCTGCTGGCTACCACATTGGCCAGGTCGAGTTTGCGTTTGAGGGCCGCCAGGTCGTTCTGTTGGATGGCCAAGGCGATTTCGGCTTCCCTGATTTCGATTTTCATCGTTTGTTGCTTGCTCCTGATTTCGTTTTCGAGCTGCTGCTTTTCGAGTTCGGCTACTTTGAGGTTGAGCTGTGCCTGTTCAATTTCCTCTTTAGTACCACCTCCGGCTTTAAAGAGGCGTTGCGCACCGGCTACCATGTCTTTGAGATTGCTGATGCGCAATTGCTTGATGTTGTTGTTCGATTTGATATCGTAAAAGCTTTTTTCGAGGTCGAGTTTGAGCTTGGCGATTTCGTTCTGCTTCGATTCGATTTGAAACTGCAGCTTTTCGTAATCGGTTTGAGCCTGCGATTTGTCGAGCGTTAAAATAGACTGTCCGGCCTTTACCTTATTGCCCGCATCCATAATGACATTTTTGATGGAGGCATTGATGGGGCTGGCCAATACCTCTTCAAATTCTGGCAATACTTCGCCGGTTGCATTAATGGTATTTTCGATGTCGCCGGTTTCTACTTTGGCCGTCGTAAACTGGTTGGTGTTGAGCGAGGGGTTGAGGAAGGCTCTAACCAGCCACACGCAACAGGCCAATAAGGCCACCACGATGAAAGCGAGGAGGAAACGCTTCTTCTTTCTTTTGGTTATTACTTCTTCTTCGATGAGCTTGTCCATTTGTAGGTTTTTTGGACAAGGTTTTACAAGCAGAATGCCAATATTAAATTATTGAAAATCAATATATTGTAAATATTTAAAAACCAAAAAACGCCCGTTTTCGAACATTTTGCCCTTTATCGAACAAAAAGGAGGTGTGTTGCCAAAGATCTCCATAAGGGAGTCGACAAAGGCAGGCAAAAATGTCTGTAATGTTTGCCCATCCCGATTAAAATGCTCTAAATTTTTACAAAACCAACTGTAAAAGGGCTTGGTCAAATCGCTATCTTCGCATAGCATTTAACGCGCTATTTGATGACGACTCTCTCTTGCCACGCTTGGTCAAAGCTAGACCTATGGACTAGGTTTGATGGTGTTTACGGCATTAACTGCAGGTTTTGGCCAATGCTGCGCCAGAGCCATGTCTTTTCAAAAACGATATTTCAGGTTTGGTTCTCCCGGTTGTTGATGCCTTTGATAGGGATTCAGAATGTTTGTGGCTGTTTAACAAACCTGTCCGTAATAAAAGCGAAGCGCAGGAGTCTGATTGAATAGGCATAGTTGTTGTGGCTATTGCGACCATTGGAAAATGATAGCCAAAAGTCCTAATTGGTTTACATAATGAAGAAAATAATCATATAACCCTAATCAAATACCTATCTTTTAAAAATCATGGAAGAACTTAAACTGAATTTAGATGCACGCAACCAAGGTGCTTTCGTAGTCACAGAAAATGGCGAACAACTCGGCGAAATGGCCTTGGCCATCACCGGCGACGAAATGATCGTATACCATACCGAGGTAGTGCCACAGGCCGAAGGAAGGGGCTTAGCCAAGCAATTGCTCAATGCCATGGTAAGCTATGCAAGAGCAAACCATCTGAAAGTAATTCCACTTTGTCCGTATGTACACGCCCAATTTAAAAGACATCCACAAGATTTTGAAGATATCTGGAAAAAGAACGAAGACGAATAGGTTTCGGCATTTCGATTAATGGCAAACAGCCCAAATTCAATTGAGTTTGGGCTGTTTTTGTATAATGAAGTGTTTTTAATCTACTGATTTTTAGCTGGTTGTCTGTGTTTTGATTTTTTTTAGCTAAGCGCGTAGGGGTGCGCCAGCCTTTTGTTGTCTCATTTTAAAATCACACGAAAATGTTCAACAAAAATTACCCCTTTAATGGTCTTCGTACTTTAAGAAGCCTGTTTTTTCTGAGTATCCTATGCAATGGTTTTTCGGCTTTTGCCCAAAGCCATCGCAACAAAATACACTTCGGATTAATCTATCCGCTGAGCAGTAATGGCGTACATGCCCCTTTAGATACCAATAATATTTCCATTCATCTCCTTGCAGGAGTTTCGTCGGTAGAGCGGGGTGTCGCCTTTGCTGGATTGGCTAATATTGTACTTAATCAGGCTTATGGGCCACAGTTTGCGGGCTTTGCTAACCATATTGGCAAGAAAGCAACCGGACCGCTATTTGCTGGATTTGCCAATGTTTATGGCGAAGGTGGCAGCGCAGCCTTGGCGGGCTTTGCCAACGTAGCGCGTGGCGGAGTAAAAGGTACGCAGTTGGCCGGTTTCGCCAATATAGCCAAAGATTTAAAAGGAGGCCAGCTTGCGGGCTTTGCCAATATCGCGGCCAATGGTCGTGCCTCGCAGTTTGCCGGTTTTATTAACGTGGCCAAAGACATCAAGGGTACGCAAATTGCCGGCTTTATCAATGTGGCCAGAAAAGTGAAGGGTGCACAGCTAGCCGGTTTCATCAATGTGGCCGATAGCAGCGACTGTCCGATAGGCATTCTCAATTTTGTGAAGAACGGAGAAAAAAGCCTAGGCCTGAGCATCGACGAGAGCCAAACCACCATGCTTACTTTTCGCTCGGGTGGCAAGGTACTGTATGGCATATTGGGTATTGGCTATAACCTAAAAAACAAAAAAGAAGTTTATGCCGCTGAAGCAGGCTTTGGTGCACATTTCTTCCCCTCCAATATATTCAGGCTCAATGTAGAGCTAACGGCCAGCCATTTGGAAGACTTCAAGGCGGGCGATTATTTCAAGTCGTCGTTTAAGGTATTGCCCGCATTTAGACTGGGCAAACGTATCGAAGTATTCGGAGGGCCTTCCTTCAACTATACTTCTACCAATACAGCCGAGGGCAAACTGCTCCATACGCAACACCTGCATTCATGGCAAAGCCAGGGATCAAATCGTTTGCAGAGCCTATATATCGGTTATGGCGGTGGTATCCATGTTATTTTTTAATGGCACTAATTGTAAATCAATTTTTTATGAAAACTGTTTTAACATTTATTAACAAGAAAACCCTGTTGTGGCTTGCAACCTTCTTGTTGCTTTTAGGCTCTTGTAAAAAGGATAACCTCACGGCCAACGGTAACATGACAACAGAAACTAGAGATTTGAAGGCTTTTGCCTCCCTGCACAACAGCGGCTCAACGCATGTACATATTGTTTACGGCAATACGTACAAAGTTGAACTGAAAGGCTCAAGCAATCTGATTCCTTATTTCAAAACTACCGTGAGCAACGGCAAGCTCGAAGTGGGCTATGAAAGGGCAAGCGTTAGGCACGACGATGTAGAGGTAACAGTAACCATGCCAACGGTAGGCCGTATTTCGCTAAGTGGCAGCAGCAGGGTTGATCTCCATGGCGCTTTTCCCCTTATCGATTTCCTGAGTGTAGATATCAGTGGTTCGGCAGTAGTATTGCTGAAAGAAGCCGTTGCAGCCAACAGTGTAACCATCGACATTTCGGGTTCGGGAAGCGTTGATTTTGAAAAACTGAACTGCAAAAATGCCGAAGCCAGCTTGTCGGGCAGTGGCGATGCGCGCTTAACGGTCCAGGATAAGCTGAAGGCCAACATCAGCGGCAGCGGCAAGGTGTACTATACTGGCAACCCCATTATAGAGGCTCATGTTAGCGGCTCTGGAAAAGTCATCAAATTCTAAACACAACACACACAAATATGTCAACTACCCAAACCTTTTGGCAATCGCTCTCCGAACTCTTTGGTGCGGCGCCCATCGCTTTAACGGATGTTTATCAGCTGCAGCACAGTGCGCCCAATTTGGTGGCCTACACCTTGCCCGCTGTTTTCGTTTGTACGCTGGTAGAGTTTATTGCGGCTCGTTATAGCGAGCACCATACCTATGAGCAGCAGGAAACCCAAGGCTCATTGCTGATTGGTTTGGGAAATTTGATCGTTAACCTCTTGCTCAAAACGGTATTGATTTCTGGAGCCATCTGGGTGTATAACCTCCTGCCTTGGCGCATGCAACTCAATTGGTATACTTTGGTCCCCTGCTTTATTGCCTACGATTTCTGTAGCTATTGGTCGCACCGCATTTCGCATTACTGTCGCTTTTTTTGGGCTACGCATGTGGTACACCATTCGGCCGAACACTATAACCTTACCGTAGCCTTTAGGCAAAGCTGGGTGCAGCATTTTAAAACTGTATTCTTTATTCCGGTGGTGCTCATGGGGTTTCACCCGCTTATGGTGTTGATAGCTAGCCAGCTTAGTACGCTTTATCAGTTTTGGGTACATACTGAAGCCATAGGCAAATTGCATCCTTTTATCGAAAAGCACTTTGGCACGCCATCCAACCATCGGGTGCACCATGGCAGCCAGGAGAAATACCTCGACAAGAATTTTGGAGCTACATTCATGATCTGGGACCATCTTTTTGGTTCCTTCCAATACGAAGAAGAGCAACCAGTATATGGCATAACTACCCCCGTAGAAAGCAAAACCAATCCATTTATTCTCAATTTTCACGAATACCGCGACATGCTTAGAGACATCAGGCGCAGCAATGGGATTGGCGAAATGCTGTTCTTCGTTTTCGCCAGTCCGGCAAAAATATATAAGCGCAAATTAAACTGGATTCCAAAGCCTGTTTCAAGTGCTCCAAAAACAAACGATTGGCTGTTAAAGATCGCGTTGATCATGGCACTTCTGGCCTTGGGCCAGCTGCTTTTTGCGCAGGAAAAGAATAGCGCAGATTTGCCCACGCCCAAAAGCAAGGATCTGCTTTTCTTTTTGCAACGAACACCCGATGCCAATACGGTCATCTACCGGCTCAACTACAAAAGCGATGGCACGGTTAACCAGGAAAATCCCGTAAAAGGCTCGTGGATCAGGTACGAGGAGCAAGGCAAGTATCAAAACCTGAGCGGCATTGAAGAGAAGTTTGCCTACGGTGTCAAGTGCAAGGCCTTGGGCAATAATCAGTTCGAAATCAGGTTGGCGGCCTATAAAAAAATGCCGTTGTACCTGATCAAATCGGAAAGCGACCAGCAATACCGCATGTACATTAAAGACGAAGGGAAGAATCTCCTGCTCAAACGTGTGTTCGTTAAAATAAATGGCGGCTCTTTCTGGTTTCCCAAAGTACAGTACATCGATTTGTTTACGGTGAACAGCGAAAATGGCGCCGAGGTGCTCAAAAGGATCAATTTGGGCTGATCGATTTTGGCGCAAGGCAAACGGTTCAGGATTTAACTTAATATATTTACGCAACAAATTGAATATAGCGGCAATTACTTCAGTGGACAACTATACAGATCAGGCTTTTGAGCAGCTGTTCAAGACCCATTACAAGGCCCTGCATGCCTATGCCAATCTTATTTTAAAAGACATAGACATGGCTGAGGAAGTTGTGCAGCAGCTGTTCCTTAAATTTTGGGAAAAGCGCGAGCTGCTGCAGGTCGGAACTTCTATCAAGGCCTACCTCTACAAATGTGTGTACAACGATAGCCTCAATTTTCTGAAGCATGAAAAAGTAAAGCTCAAATACCAGGATTATACCCTGCATACGGCCGATCACCTGAGCGATTCGGCTTCGGCAAAGATCGAATTGGGCGAACTCGAAGTCAAGCTGAGGGAGGCCCTGAACGAATTGCCCGAGCAGTGCCGCACCATTTTTCAGCTGAGTCGCTTCGAAGAGCTCAAGTACAGGGAAATAGCCGAAAAGCTAAACATTTCCATCAAAACCGTAGAAAACCAGATGGGCAAGGCACTGAGGCTGTTGCGCACCAAATTATCTGACTTTATGTTGCTGGCCCTGTTGGGGATGATGTATTACCAAGACTATCTAAATTAAGGAGAAGAGTGATGAACGATGAAATACTGATCAAGTTTCTGCTCAAGGAAACAAACGAAGAAGAAAATAGGCAGGTAAACCAATGGCTGGCTGCCGATGGCGAAAATGCCAAGTATTTTGCCCAGCTCCAAAAAATATGGGAGGCTAGTGGCAATATTGCACCCCAAGATGAGCCAGATGTTGAGGTAGCCTGGCTAAAATTCAAGGCCAAGGCCGATGCCCTGCCTGCCCAGACGGTACCTATCGTTAAGCCGTTAAAAGCAAGGAGCCAAAGCTGGTTAAGAATCGCTGCGGTTTTGGTACTGGCTGTTGGTGCATGGATGGCCTATGCTTTGCTCAGACCGGCATATATCGAGCTTCTGCCAAGCGATACGGTGTCTAACCAGGTCTTACCCGATGGCTCTGAGCTTACCATCAATAAAAATACAGCCATAAGCTATGCCCGAAATTTCGAAAACAACAGAAGCGTAAAACTATTGCATGGAGAGGCCTTTTTTAATGTGGCCCACGACAAGACCAGGCCTTTTGTAATCGATGTGGGCGAGGTTTCGGTACAGGTTGTCGGTACTTCCTTTAACGTAAAGCACTTGTCGCAACACCAAACGGAAGTAGTGGTTGAAAGCGGCATCGTAAAAGTAAGGCTTGGGCACGAAGAAGTGAAGCTGGTTAAGGGCGAGCGTATTTTCATTGGCCCGACTACCAAACAATTGGCCAAGCAGCCAAACAAAGACCAGTTGTACAGCTATTACCGTACGGGTATCTTTGTGTCAAACAATACACCGTTGCACGAACTGGTCGATATCCTGAACGAAGCCTACGGCAGCCATGTTTCGGTAAGTAGCGATGCCAGGGATATCCCTTTTACCGCTCCATTAAAATACGGCTCGCTCACCAAGAACCTGGATATCATTTGCGATGCGCTAGATCTCGAAGTTGTTCGTAACCAACAGCAGCTTGTGCTGTCTAAAAAGCAACGATGAAAATAAAAATAGCCCTTGTTTTACTTTGCTTAGCCACCTTGGCTAAGGCCCAAATGTCGGTTTACCAGAACAACCTGTC
>JBCNPG010000429.1:0-3547 GCA_039593445.1 Pedobacter sp. | reverse complement strand
GAAAAGCCGTTGATTATACAATCAACGGCTTTTTTTATTGTATTGGAATTTAAAAATAGGGTTTCGCCCCATCCCGGTAGCTATCGGTAGCATTGTGCTCACTGCGAGCTTGTAAATTAATTTATTTACAAAATTTACATTTTTATTTACAATCCAAACCACCCGATCCGAAAAATATCAAAGTAGATTGGCTCAATTAATTTGAAAGGATATGAAAAATAAAAGAAAAGTGAGCTATGCGCTGATCTTGGCGCTGGCTGTGGCGGGCGGACTGGTGTTTGCCAATCGTAAAGTTAAAAGCGAAACCAAGCCATCCTCAAAACCTTTGTCTGCTGCCGAAATGAAAGCCCGTGTGGCGGAAGACAGAAAAAAATGGGAGGCTTCTCCCGACGGTATAATGTACAAAGCATGGGTGTTTTCTCCAGAAGGTAAAAAAGTGCATGTCAGCAATGAAAAAATAAGCAAGCACATCAAGGATTTTTCCAATATGGAGGCCCTAGTAACCTCGGTAACTTTTCGGCGCCCAAATGAGAACCCGTCGGCATCAAAGTGGCTTATAGTCAGGATCGATGGTGAAAAATACATGATGCAGTTTAGCGTAAAAGAGTTTCGGCAGCTAAATGTCCTGAAAGTTAACGACAAAATAATGGTGAGAAGTCGTTATGCAGGGTATTCACCGAATCATCCTTATTTGATTATAGCTGGCGATTATATTGAGCAAAATAATAAAGTGTTGCTAAAGAGGGATTTGAGCAAAAACAACGGTTGCTAAACATGGGTTGCACGAAATGCGAAGTGTTTATAAACCTTTCTTTTGGAAGAGCCGTTGATTATACGATCAACGGCTCTTTTTGTTGTATTGGATTTTGGAAATAGTCTGCTCGGTAATAAAGCTTTATTGGGAAATCTTATGTTTATCTTTTGACTAAGAAACTAACTTTAAAGTATGTTAATTTCGACAATCCATATAAACTTAATGAAGCCAGCCTTGATGCGTTTAAGAATTTAGCTTTTCTTTTCTTCGGTTGCCCATTTTTCCCTTCTCTCAAGCTCTGCATCACTAATCACGGTGGCTTCAAACGAACCTAGTTTCACTTCGCCATTTGGCGCGTAGCTGGCCACTATAATGCCGTTTTCCGAAACAGCCGATTCGGTAAGCTTCCATTCCTGTGCCGGAATGCCTTGGCCAAATAATTTCTTGCCTTGGCCCAGGGTAATCGGATATATCCAGGTATGCAAAACATCTACCAAGTGATTGGCAAATAGGGTTTGTACCAATACGCTGCTGCCATGTACCAATAAATCGGGGCCGTTTTGTACTTTCAGCTTTTTAAGTTCATCGACTACGTTTTGGCTAATCAAGGTCGAATTGTTCCAGGAGGTATCAATAGGGGTAGTGGCCACCACATATTTATTGATGCGGTTAAACTTTTGGGCAATTTCGTCGTTTTGGTATGGCCAATAAGTGGCGAAAATTTCATAAGTGCGACGGCCCAGCAACAGGTCGAAGGGTGCTGACATGATCTTGGCCAATGCTTTGTTGGTCAGTTCATCTGGATAGCCAAATTGCCAGCCGCCCCATTTAAAATTGTTGGTTGGGTCTTCGTGGGCGCCCCCAGGCGCCTGCAGCACGCCGTCCATGGTTAAAAATGTGGTTACAATGATCTTTCTCATCATTCAAGATTTAGGTATACCCAAAGTTAAGGGCTTTCAAAAAAACTGAAGGGGTGGCTGTGCGACAATTATATGGGGATTTTCGACGCGAAACAGAAAATGCCCCCCAACAGCGAGAAGTAAATAGCTTTTAGACCGATATATGGAAGAATTGAGTAATTTAGGCCGTTTTTCTGGCCCTCCAGAAGCATCACAAAAGCAATACCATGAACTGGAAACAATTACTATCGGCTAAACGCTGGGGATACGAAGCAAGTTACATTGAGGACCAGGTCGATGCCCGCTCTGAGTTCCAGCGGGATTATGACCGCATTATCTTTTCTTCTTCTTTTAGAAGGCTGCAAAACAAAACGCAGGTATTTCCCTTGCCGGGAAGCATCTTTGTACACAACAGGCTTACCCATAGCTTGGAAGTGGCCAGTGTAGGCAGATCGATGGGCAGGATTTTTTACAACAAGCTCAAAAGCCAGGATGCCGATGTAGATAGGAACTTGCCGATGCTTGGCGAGATCGGAAACATTGTGGCAGCGGCCTGCTTGGCGCACGATTTGGGCAATCCGGCATTTGGCCACTCGGGCGAATCGGCTATTTCGGCTTATTTTACCGATGGCGATGGTGCCAAATACCACGATATGGTAAGCAAGGAGCAATGGAGCGACCTGACCAATTTTGAAGGCAATGCCAATGCCCTGCGCATCCTCACGCATCCCTACGCAGGCAAGGGCTACGGCAGTTATGCCTTAACTTACAGCACCATAGCGGCCATTGCCAAATACCCTTGCGAATCGGCTACCGGAGGAATAAAAACTGAATTGCATCGAAAAAAATACGGTTTTTTCCAGTCGGAGAAGGAAGGATTTAAAAAAATAGCCAGCGAATTAGGGATGATACAGGTGCTTGAAACACCGTTGATCTATAAACGCCATCCCCTGGTTTATTTGGTAGAGGCTGCCGATGATATCTGCTACAATATCATCGATTTGGAGGACGCCCATCCCCTGAAAATCCTGTCGTACCAAGAGGTGGAAGAGCTCTTGTTGCCTTTAACCAACGACGAAAAAATGGCCAAAAGGCTGGCCGAAATAGAAGACCACGATGCCAAGGTAGCTTTCTTGCGGGCCAAAGCCATCAATACGCTGATTTGGCAATGCTCTGATGTGTTTTTTAAAGAGCAGGAAGCAATTTTGGCGGGTACTTTCAATCATTCGCTGGTCAATCAAATCGACGAACCCTTTCTCGGCATCATGAAAAAGATAGAAAGCCTATCGGTTAAGCGAATCTATAACTACAATTCGGTTGTACAGATCGAAGTGGCAGGTTATAAGGTGATGGACGGATTGCTCGAAGAATTTGTGCCGGCCTACCTGAACAACAACTCTAAATACTATAAAAAACTGGTAGAGCTAATTCCAAAGCAATTTTTGACCAAGGAAACCGATGCTTATTCGAAAATTCAAACCGTGCTCGACTTTGTTTCGGGCATGACCGATCTGTATGCGGTTGAATTGTTCAGAAAGATCAAAGGGATTTCGTTCCCTTCCATCAGCTAGCCTTATTGATATCTTCATAAAAAACCGCCAACAACATGCTGGCGGTTTTATTTTTATATGTTCTAGTCAATTGGTTCCCAAAGCTCAACTTTGTTGCCTTCGGCATCGAGGATGTGTACGAACTTGCCATAGTCGTAGGTTTCGATTTTGTCCACAATGGTTACGCCTTCCTTTTTAAGCTCTTCAACCAGGGCTTCGAGGTTTTCGACCCTGTAGTTGATCATGAAATCTTTGCTCGATGGCTCAAAATACTTGGTGTTTTCGGCAAATGGCGACCATTGGGTTTGCGCTTTTTTGCTGCTGTCGGGTGCTTCGTACCATTC
>JBCNPG010000428.1:0-3557 GCA_039593445.1 Pedobacter sp. | reverse complement strand
TTTTTTGACCCCAGGTGTGGTCCTTGCTTTTTTTGATGCGCTCGGTGATGAGCGCTACCACGTTTACCTTCTTTTCGTATTCGATTACACCCTGGGTAACGAAACGGGCATTTTGCGCATATAAGGTACGGCTTGCTAAAGCCAGGATAAGGATCGTTAAAATATATCTGATTTTCATGGTCTTAATTTTTTTGAGGTGCACCACCCATTTTGCTAAAATCCCAAACCAGCGAGAACATAAAGTATCTGCTGATGTTGTTGTAACTGGTTTGTACAATAGAGTTGGCCGATGCATTGCGGCTAAAGCCCCTGTTCTGGTTTAATAGGTCGTTGCCTTTCAACATCAGCTTCAGGTCTTCTTTTTTGAAGAAGCTTTTTGAGATCGAAGCATTGATGATGGTTTGTTCGAAACTGGTGCTTACGAATTTTGAACTTGGCGTAAACGTGTATTCTCCATCAGCCTGTAAGGTGATTTTTTTAGGCAGGATAACCTTGATGTAGCTAGAGCCGTTGCTTCCCCAGCCTTTGTTGCTGCGCTCTGGCTGCAGGGAGGCCTCTTGGGCATTGTAGCTCGGGCCAAAGCCCACGTTAAACTCGAATTTGTCATTATACCTGCTTAAGCTTAACCTAGGCCCAAATCTGGTGCTGGTTGTTTTGTTAAACTGGTTGTTGATGTAGCTATATCCGGTATTGCCGCCAGCAGTGATGTTTAGGCCCGCATCCATGCCGATAAATTTTAGCTTTCTGCTCAAACCGGCATAAATGTTATAAGAGATGGGCGTTTTTTCGTCAAGGTTAACCGCTTGGATAACAGATATACCATTAGTGGTGTTGGTATTATTTACGATGGCATTGTTGGTGAAAGAAAAATAGCCGCTAATGTAAACCGATTGATTGCTGATGACCTTATAAGAGCTGTAATTAAGGTTGAAGTTGCTGCTGAAAGACGGTCGCAGGTTAGGGTTGCCTATAGGCTGGTATAGCGGATTGGTATTTACCTTAATCGGCTGCAATTGGTCAATGGTAGGCTGCTGCATATAGCCGTTGTAGCCGAACCTGATTGCTCTTTGCGCCGAAAACTTATACTGGTAATTCAATTGGGGCAACCAGTTGAAGAAGCTCCTGTTGTACTTGGTATTTGCTATCGCTTCGTACTGGTCAAAATGCACCGAGTTTACCTTGGTTCCAAAGCCCAAAATCGTTTTGCCCTTTTTGTAGCTGAAAATGGCGCCACCTTGGTTGGTGTATTGCGTAGCCTCAAAATCATTACTGTATTCCGTATTCAATATGTCGTAATTGCCAGGTGTAGAGGCATTGAACGATCGTCGGTTCGAAGTACTGTTGTTTATGCTAAAACCATAGTTCAAAACCAGGGAAAAGAATTTGGTAATCGGCTCGTTATACGTAAAATTCGAGGTAAATGCCGAAATGTTGGTATTGTTGTCCTTGAATTGGTCTACATGGCTGTCTGTTGGTAGGCCATTTTCGTCAATAATCCTGGTGTCTGATTTGAAAAAGCCATCGCTTTCCTTTTTGTTGAGCCTTTGGCTCAGGTTGATGGAAAAGTTACGGCCAGCTTTCTTTAGTTTCTTATTGTAAAAGGCCGAAATGTTGAACAGCTGTTCTTTGCCATCGGCATTGTTGTCGCTCGAACTCGTGTTCTGCAAGGAGCCGTCTCCCCGGGTCGAAATGCTGCTGGCCGAGGTTTCGCTGCTGCTTCTTTTCAGCGTGCCGTCAACCGATACCTTGAGGTTCGAAGTGGTGTCGAGCTTAATGGTATAAGTGGCATCGAGCTTCTGGCGGAAGATGCTCTTGTCCGATGCTTCGTCGGTATTGCTGATGTTAACCCCCTGAGGCAGGTTGTCTTGGCTAATGGTGTTCTTTTTTAGCTTTACATCCATCTGGCCTATCTTGTAATTGGTGTTCAGGCTTTCTTTGTCGTTGCGCCACTTGGTGTCGTAATGCACGCCCCCGTTATTGGCTTTCGGAATGCCCTCGCCATAATATTGCCCTTCCCAGCCATCGATATCGTCATCTTCGCCACTGAAGAAAATCATGTCGCCGGATATTTCCATATTCATATTGCCCCCGCCGTATTTGTTGGCATCGTCCCAGTTAAGACCGGTTTTGCCATTATTGCCCGAAGTGCCGTAAACCGCAAGCTTTTGCTTGGCCTTAAAGAGGTTGAACATCAGCTGGGCCTGGTAAAAATTATCGGTTCCATAACCTGCATCTACCTTGCCAAAATAACCTTTCTTCATGTCTTCTTTCAGCTTGATGTTGATGGTAGGGGTTTTCTGTCCATCGTCAACACCCGTAAAGGCGGCCTGGTCGCTCGATTTTTCATAAAACTGCACCTTGTCTACCATGTCGGCACGCAGGTTTTTGGTTACCAAGGTTGGGTCGTCGCCAAAAAACTCCTCGCCGTCTACCAAAACCTTGGGTACGCTTTTGCCCTGTGCGGTAATCTTGCCGTCTTTGTCAATTTGTATGCCCGGCAGTTTTTTAAGCAGGTCTTCTACCTTGTCGTTGGGCTGTATCGAATAGCTGGCAGCGTTAAACTCGGTGGTATCGCCCTTGATTTTAATGGCCGCGCCTTGCCCCCTGATGATTACCTCATTGAGTAGCTTGGCCTTCGATTTCATGTTGAGCTCCTTAAAGTCGATGGTGGTTTTGGCCGAGTCCAAGCTAAAGGTACTTACATAATCCGCATACTCCGGATAGGTAAGCAAGAGGATGAAGTTGCCTTTTTTCATGTTGGCAATGGCAAAGGAACCCGTAGTACTTGCACGGGTAAACCTATAGAGCGTTGAGTCTTTGGCGTTCAGGATGCTGATGGTCGCATAGTGGAGTTTGCTGTTGCTAGCACTATCGATTACGGTTCCCTTAATAGCAAATGGATTTTGCGCGTACGCAGCGCTGGTGTAGCACATTGCGAAGAGAATGGCTAGACGGATAAATTTCATCGGGGTTTGTTTGGTTTGGCTGATGCTAAAATATAACTAAAAAATTAATACTAAAAATTTAGTTATTATTTTTTAACATTTGATAACATTTTTTAACATTTGTCACGGGGCCGAAAACATGATGAATATTTAATTACATTTATACTTTATGAAACTACCGTCGATACAAGCGCTAACCAACAGCGATGTCCGTGGCAAGAAATGCAATTGACGCAGCAAACGAAGGATTTTACAGTTACCTTGTTGCTCGGCAATGTGAATGGCACCTTCAAAAAATCGGACACAGATTTCTCCTGGATGGAATTTCAGGGCGGCGTACTCGTTAAAAAGCGTTAGGTTTGCAACAAAAACAAGGGTAAAAGATAAGTGATGATACAGGTACCGGAAGCGCTCCAGCCGGCAGAGTTGGCGGCCAAATTTATCAATTTAACGTCGAGGCATATTTTCCTTACTGGCAAGGCTGGTACCGGAAAAACCACCTTTCTGCGTAATTTGGTGTCGCTAACCCACAAAAAAACGGTTATTGTAGCGCCTACGGGTATTGCAGCCATTAATGCGGCCGGTGTAACCATCCATTCCTTGTTCCAGTTG
>JBCNPG010000427.1:0-3561 GCA_039593445.1 Pedobacter sp. | reverse complement strand
ATCCACCGTATTGGCCGAACCGCAAGGGCCGCCACAACGGGTACGGCCATTACCCTGGTTAACGGCAAAGATAAACGCAAGCTGGCCAACATCGAAAAGCTGATTGAACGCCAAATAGACCGTATGCCGTTACCCGAACATTTGGGCGAAGCGCCAAAAGAAGAGGCCATGGCCGAGAAGAAACCTTACAAAAAGAAAAAGAAGTTCTTCAAGAAAAAGCCAAAGCCTGCTGCGAGCTAAAAAATTCGGCAAAAACATAGGCAATGTGCCAATTGCTTTCTAATTTTTGGTTCAAATTCTATACCTTTAGGCTATGCAGAACCTCCCGCCTTTAGCAGAACGAATGCGTCCACAAAATTTGGACGAATATGTGGGACAAAAACATCTGGTTGGCCCAGATGCGGTTTTGCGCAAGGCCATTGAAAGCGGGCAGCTGCCCTCCATGATCTTTTGGGGACCCCCGGGCGTAGGCAAAACAACTTTGGCTTCCATCATTTCGCAAAATCTGGATCGCCCGTTTTTTAACTTGAGCGCCATTAATTCGGGCGTAAAGGATATCCGTGATGTTATTGATCGTGCCGCCGCGCTCAAAGATAGCTTCATGGGACTGCCTATCTTATTTATAGATGAGATCCACCGTTTCAGCAAGTCTCAACAAGACAGTTTACTGGGTGCCGTTGAGCGTGGCTTGGTTACCCTGATTGGTGCAACTACCGAAAATCCATCTTTTGAAGTCATCTCGGCTTTGCTTTCAAGATGCCAGGTCTATATTTTAAAGGCGCTTACCGAAAATGAACTGGTTTCCTTGTTGGAAACCGCCATTAAAAAGGACGAAATTCTCCAAAAAAAGCAAATCAAAATCAAGGAGCATGAAGCCTTGATCCGCCTATCGGGTGGCGATGCGCGTAAGTTGCTCAATGTACTCGAAATAGCCATTAACGGTATTGGAGGCGACAAAATTACGCTCACCAACGAAAATGTACTGGCCCATGCCCAGCAGAACCTGGCGCTGTACGACAAAGCCGGAGAGCAACACTACGATATTATTTCTGCTTTTATCAAATCCATTAGAGGCAGCGACCCCAATGCCGCCGTCTATTGGCTGGCCAGGATGATAGAAGGTGGCGAGGATCCTCTGTTCATTGCCCGCAGGCTGGTTATTCTTTCATCTGAAGATATCGGCAATGCCAACCCTAACGCGCTGCTGCTGGCCAACAACTGCTTTGCCGCCGTTAATGTGATCGGCTACCCTGAAGCCAGGATTATCCTATCGCAATGCGTAACCTATCTGGCTTCCTCGGTCAAAAGCAATGCATCTTACGAAGCCATCAACAAAGCGCAGGCCTTGGTTAAGCAGACCGGCAACCTGCCTGTGCCCCTGCATATCCGCAATGCGCCAACCAAGCTGATGAAAAACATCGGCTATGGCAAGGATTACCAATATTCGCACAGCTATGAAGGCAATTTCTCCGAACAGGAATATTTTCCGGAAGAGCTGAGCGGCACCAAATTGTACGATCCGGGCAAAAATCCGGCGGAAGAAAAACTGCGCGAAAAACTGAAACAGAATTGGAAAAACAAATATAACTACTAATCTATGCTAACTACTTTTTTAGATCATCAATGGAAGGCGTTTTGGCGCAGCCGAAATAAGGCTGGAAGCATTGCGGCACAAATTGTACTGGTCTTTTTTATGCTTTATTTTTTGGCATTGGCTATTTTCTTGGGCTTTGGCATGACCAAGCTTTTGCCTAAATTCTTTCCTGGCCAAGACATCATTACAAGTTTTAATGGGCTGATCCTTTATTATTTTGCCTTCGATTTCATCATGCGGCTGCAGCTGCAGGAACTGCCAACACTAAGCATCATCCCTTATCTGCACCTCAGGATTCCGAAACACAAAATCATCAAGTTCCTTAACATCAAGGCCTTGTTTTCGGCTTTTAACCTTTGGCCGTTCTTTATCTTTTTTCCATTCTTCTTCATCAAAATTGCACCGGCTTACGGGGCATTTACCCTGTTGATGTATATTGTTTCAGTGCTTTCGCTGGCCATATTCAACAATTACCTGGTCTTGTACATCAAAAGAAAATCGATTGCGAATATTTGGTTTACGGTAGTGGGCTTGGCCATTTTTGCGGGTTTTGCGACACTCGAGTACTACAAAGTAATTTCGGTAATGGCAGCCAGCAACTTCATCTTCTCCAAACTGGCTCTGTATCCCTATATCGGTTTTGTTTTTACCCTGTTGGCTTTTGCCATTTTCAAAATCAACTCCGCTTACCTGCGCAACAACCTGTATGCAGAGGAGCTGAGCGCCGGACAAGAGAAAAAGGTAAGCACCGATTACGCTTTCCTCAACCGTTTTGGCCGTGTTGGCGAACTGGCTGCTTTAGAACTGAAACTGATTTTGCGCCATAAACGCCCGCGTTCGGCACTTTTCATGAGCTTTCTGTTTTTGTGCTACGGCTTTATCTTTTACAAAGAATCCGTGATCGCCAAAAACGCATTCGGACAAATGATGTTTGCCGCCATTTTCATGACCGGCATCTCTATCATTATTTACGGGCAGTTCATGTTTGCCTGGCAAAGTGCCCATTTTGACGGCATTTTGAGCAACAAAATCAATTTCAAGGATTTTATCAAGGCCAAATTCCTGCTCTTTACCATTTCTTGTACCATTATTACGCTGTTGGCCAGTTTTTATGGCTTCGTTAGTCCGAAACTGCTGTTGCTGCACCTGGCCGCCTACCTCTATAATATTGGCTTCGGAACGGTGATTGTGCTTTACCTGGCCACCCTAAACTACAAACGGCTAGACATTACCAAGGCCGCCAGCTTCAACTATCAGGGCACGGGCGCTACCCAATGGCTGCTGATGTTCCCTTATGTATTAACCCCAATTTTACTGTATGTGCCATTCGGTATCATGAACAAGCCTTACTTGGGACTGATCGTGGTTTCTTTGTTTGGCCTCATCATGCTGCTGATGCGCGGATTCTGGGTTAATTATATTGTTAAAAGATTTGAAAAACAACGTTACAAAATAGCCGAAGGCTTTAGAGAATAAGATATATGCTAGAAATCAGAAATTTACAGAAACATTATGGTGGCCGCACCGTAGTTAATATCCCGAACCTGACCATCCGCGATGGCGAAACCATTGGTTTGGTAGGCAACAATGGCGCGGGTAAAACCACGCTGTTCAGGATGTTGTTAGACCTGATCAGACCCGATGCCGGCGAAGTGCTTTCAAAAAACGAAAACGTAGCTTCAACAGACCGATGGAAAGACTATACCGCTTCTTACCTGGACGAAGGCTTTTTGATTGATTACCTGACTCCCGAAGAATATTTTTTGTTCATTGGCAGCTTGCACAACCTGAGCGCGGCGCACGTAGCCGACTACCTTAAACAATACGAAGAGTTCTTTAACGGCGAAATCCTGAACCGGGGCAAATATATCCGCGATTTTTCGAAAGGGAACCAGAACAAGGTAGGCATTGCGGCAGCCCTGATGCAAAAACCAGAGCTATTGATACTCGACGAGCCTTTTGCCAAC
>JBCNPG010000426.1:0-3566 GCA_039593445.1 Pedobacter sp. | reverse complement strand
TGTTGAGGTCAAAGTTAAAGGGGTAGACCTTAAATCTGTAAATGCCCTCAGCTTTGCTTTGCCATACAATGCACAGGACTACGAGTTTGTAGGCGTACAAAGCCTCAATACCAAGCAAATGGATAATTTAACCAACGATCGCCTGCATACCAATGGCGAAAAGGTACTGTATCCAACCTTTGTAAACGTGGGCAACAAGGAAAGCCTGAACGGTAGTGCAGATTTGTTTATCCTGAAACTGAAAGCCAAGCGCAAAGTGAAATTTGAATTGAAGGCACTTGATGGCGTATTGGTCGACCAAAAACTGAATACGGTTAAATTCTGATAACTGATAATAACAGGGCCTCCAAAAATTTTGGAGGCCCTGTTGCTTTTGGACCATATTTTTTAAACTCTTGATGGCTTGGCTTGTTATGTCACAGGTAACAAGCAGTTATGGAATTAGAAAGAGAATTACTTTTACATGCCGCCAATGTGGGCGACCTGCAATTGCTGGGCGAATTGGCCAAAGGCGAGAGCAACTTGGATGTTAAAAACGAAAAAGGTTTTACGGCACTGATGCTGGCCACGATGAAAGGCCATTTGGCTTTTGCCGAAAGTCTGCTAGAGCGGGGCGCCAGCCTTGATTTGCAAAATATGGCAGGCGATACGGCCCTGATTTTGGCGGTTAAAAGCGAACAGGTAGCCTTGGCCAAGCTATTGCTGCTGCAAGGTGCAAGTACCGAACCTTGCAATCATAGCGGTTTAAGGGCTATAGATTTGGCAACCGAATTGGGCAATGAGGCCTTGATACAGCTGTTGGAGGCTTAAACAGTAGCAATTCATGTAATTATGCTAATTTTGAGGAATTAGTTTAAACCATGCAGGAAATCATTTTTACGAGTATTGGCTGGCTGGGCGTAGTACTTTGCACTATAGGCTATCTGCTGTTGAGTATGGGGGTTATCCAAGCCGAATCGGTAAGTTTCCAATTGTTCAATATATTGGGGGCATTATGTTTGGTAACCATAGCCCTTCACAGCAATGACCTGCCTAATGCCGTTGCCAATTTATTATGGATGTTTATTGGGCTATATGCCTTGAGGCGCTGGCTCAAAAATCAGCAAGCTTCCAAAAAAACTAGGCAGTAATTCCCAATAGCTCAAAAGCTTTTTGCTTATAGCTTTCAAGCCTTAAAGCATAGGCATTTTTATCTGTTTCCATAGAAAGGTAGAAATAGGCACCGTCTAGGATCACAAAAATAAAATCGGCTGTTGTTTTTGGCGCCGGCACCTTTATTTCCTGTCTGGCGTTGCATTGGCTGATCATATCGGCCAGGGCTAGCCTCAGCGAATCGAGAATGGTTTTGTATTTCGCCTTGATTTTCTTTTCCCTGAAGGCCAACGCATAGAAAGTATAGAATAGTCCATCGTCAAATAAAGTATTCCATTTCTTCGAAAACAGGAGTTCTATGGTCTGTTTTAAGTCTTCTTTGGTAATGCCATCCTTGCTCTTGATGCTGTAAATCAGTAGGTAACGGTCTAAAATATAGTCGATCAAGGCATAGGTGAGGTCTTCCTTGGTTTCAAAATAATGGATAATCAAGCTTGGATTGATATCCATTACCTTGGCTATTTTTGCAATAGATGTATTTTCGTAGCCTTCCTTTTTGGCAACCTTATAAAACATCTTTATAATTTCTAGCTGCCTGGTTTCTTTTAGGCTTTTTCTTCCCATGTTTTTTAGTTCAAAATGCAATTTAGTTTAAAAATCTGGCGTTGCGAATTTTTCACATTTGTTAAATGTGTCCATTTCCTGCAGGCACCACCTGTTTTTATTTGCAGGTTTGTCTCGCTTTTTAGTTGATGTAAAGTTGTTTTTAATCTATTTTAAATAGGTTTTTTTAGTCAATCGATTGCGTTTAAAGATTTGAAATACTGTGTGTTGAGTGTTAATAATTAATTAAATATAAATTGAATGAATGTTCAATTTATTTATTTAGATTTAACTTAAAGGTAATATTCAGAGGAGAGATTTGCCCAGTCTTTACTCGGCTTAGCAACTAGAACTTTAAAACTTAACAAACAAATTGACTATGAAGAACAAATTACTTATGATTTGCCTGATGCTCTTTGCATTAAACGGCTTCGCGCAACGTGTCGTCCTGAAGGGGGAGGTGACCGACGCCGAAACCAAAGGCCCCATACCGTCTGTCAACATCAGCGTAAAAGGGAGTAGCCAGCACACCGCTACCGATACCGACGGAAAATATATCCTGAACGACGTACCCTCGAATGCAGTTCTGATTTTTACTTACATCGGCTACAAACAAGTAGAAGTTGCCCTCAATGGCAAAACCCAACTCAACATTGTCCTGGAATCCGACCACGGCAAATTAGATGAAATAGTGGTAGTTGGTTTCGGAACCAAGAAAAAAATCAATATTGCTGGTGCAATCGACCAGATTTCGGGTAAGGAGCTCGAATCAAGACCTGCCGTAAACGTGTTGCAAGGGCTGCAGGGCTTAAGCCCGGGGCTTAACATCCGTTATGGTGGCGGTGCTCCGGGTTCAATTCCGGCGGTTAACATCAGGGGCTATACCTCAATTAATGGGGGTTCGCCATTGGTGGTTATCGATGGTATTCCCGCCACCAGCTATGATGACCTGATGCGTTTAAATCCATCAGACATTTCATCCTTTACCGTACTTCGCGATGCGGCTTCGGCAGCTATTTATGGAGCCAGGGCGGCCTTTGGGGTTATTCTCGTTACTACCAAACAGGGCGTAGCGGGTAGGCAGAGCATCAGTTATAATGCATTTGTATCGTGGGGAAAACCTACGGTGCTGCCTAAACCTGTAACCGACCCTTATATCTTTTCAAGGGTACTGGAAACTTCTACCGACAATACGCCATGGGATTATGTGAACTTTTCTGACGAATATTATAAATGGGCAAGGGAACGTTCTGATAATCCTTCTATTCCCGATACCAGGCTAGACCCTGCCGACCCCACCAAATGGGCCTATATGGGCAGTAACGATTGGTATGGCTATTTTTTCAACAATTCGAGCATCTCGCAAAACCATACATTGTCTTTTTCGGGCGGGGCAAGCCTTAACGATAAGCCTTTAACCTATTACTTTTCGGCAGATTATGGAAGGGACAACGGCTTGAACAAACTCGCTCCCGATTATTGGGATCGTTATACCTTGAGGTCGAGATTGGGCTTTGCGCCTTTAAGCTGGTTGAAGTTAGACAACAATTTGAGTATTTATGAAACCAAACGGGCCTTGCCCAATACCAGCCTTACCGATTTATATTACCTTAAACCTACCGATGTAGCCGTAAATCCTGACGGGACCTGGGCCAATACCGATGCTGGCAGATTGGCTGCAAAGCTGGTAGATGGGGGCAATAACCTGCAAAACATGTTTGGCTTTCAGAATATTGCCAGTGCAATCGCCACCTTTTTAAAGGGCAGCTTAACCGTAAATGCCGATGCATCTTTTAAAAGAGAACTATGGAAATACCATAACGACTCAAAAAAATACAAGATAGAGTATGGAACAAAAGACATCAGGGAGG
>JBCNPG010000425.1:0-3571 GCA_039593445.1 Pedobacter sp. | reverse complement strand
CAAACTGCTGGCCATCATCTGGATCATCCAGAATTCATTCCTGGTGCTTTCGGTCGGCTTGCGCGACTATAACTACATCGTGATGTACGGTCTGACTTACAAAAGGATTGGCGTAGCTGTTTTCCTGGCCTTGTGCAGCATTGGCTTAGTTACGGTTTACATCAAGGTCATAAAACAAAAGACCTTCTTTTTCCTTTTCAAGACAAATGGCATGGCATGGTACTTCCTTTTGCTTGTTTGCTGCTTTATCAATTGGGATGTTTTTATTGTAACGTACAACCTTAAAAACCAGAAAGCTGCAGATATAGATATAGACCACCTGATCGATCTTTCCGATAAAACACTGCCATTGTTAGATCAAAACCGGGAATTGCTGTACAATGCCTTAACAGATTCGCAGTTTTGGCCATTTGCCATCGATCGGAGTCCAAATGACACGACCCAAACCGAGCAAGCAGAGAAACCGACCCCGCAACAAGAAGCCATATTAGCCTTTAACAAACGATTGGACAGCAGGATTGCCAACTTCAAAAAACGTTACGAGGAGACAACCTGGCTTTCTTGGAATTACCGCGATTGGCAAACACACGAATATTTCAAGCAACGACATTAGTCAAACCCGACACGCTCCAACCCCAAATTAACGCTCTCATTTCAACCTAAAAACCAAACCATGAAAACTTCACGTTATTGGAAAGATTATTTTGACCAAAACCTAAAAAAAGAACGGATTGATTGGACCCTCTGCCCTACATTAAGCCTTATCGAAAAACAGGAAATATTGGCTTCGTTGCAGGCATGGCAACTGGGCGAAACGTCGGAAGGCACGAACCTGATCAATGCGGCCACCAAGCACGCCAAAAAACTAAATGATGAACATTATACGGATGCCATCAGGCTGTTTATCAAAGAAGAACAAAAACATGGCGAAAACCTGGGCAAGTACCTTGATCGCATCGGCGAACCCAGAATTAAAAAAGATTGGGGCGATAGCCTGTTCAGAAAAGTACGCGGGCTTAATAAAGACATGGAGTTCTGGACTATTGCCGTTATTACCGTTGAAAGCACTGCGCAGGTTTTTTACCAGTGCTTAAAAGATGCGACCCGATGCAAGCTGCTTCAACAAATCTGCACCGATATCCTGATTGATGAAGCGGCCCACATCGATTTTCAACTGGAACGCCTTTGCCTGATTTATCAGCACAAAAACAAGCTGGTCCGGGGATTCTCCTCTATTTTTTACACCTGCTTTTACTATGGAACGATTTTAACCGTTTGGTTTGCCCATCAGAGGCTTTTTAGAGCGGGGCATGTAAATTTTGCCAGTTATTGGAAAAAGATGCAATCCAAATTCGTCAAGACCATCAAGAGGCTGAGGGTTCAGTCTTCACCAACAAAGCGTACCACAAACCAACAGACAAATGCATCATGGCAAGCTTGATCATTTCAACATTAGCTCTAGAATCCTGTCTACAACAATCTCTTCATTCGAAACTACCTAATCATGGGCATTGAAGTTTATTCTACCCTTTTCTTCCTAGCTTTGGGCCTAAGCCTGTTTTGGAGCCTGGTTTTCAGATCTGCCAAAAACATTGTTAAAAAAAGAATAATCATCGTACTGCTTACCCTAGCAAGTGCGCCAGCTGTTTATTTGGGGCTAGCGATGTTGTTCCTTACCGGGATGGCCCACCATCCCAATCGTGATTTTGACCAGGAACTTGGAAAAGCGAACCCGATAAGAGATACGAACTTACGAAAGAGCTCATCAACAGCCGGATTCTTATCGGAAAAAACAAGGCTGAAGTTATGGCTATGCTGGGCAAGGAAAACGGCAACGAAACCGGAGAAGACCTTTGGCATTACGACATAGGATTTGTGTCGAGCATTGGCAACATAGATCCAGACATCCTGGAGATACAGTTTAAAAACGGCAGGGTTATTTCGGCAAGACAAATTTCAACTTGACAAGCCTTATTTCGGCCTGATTAGGCATTTTGTAATTTCTCGGGCACAAAAGCAACAATTATTAAAAAATCAGGCCGTTGCTATTGGCATAAAGCTTTTGAAATTGTAGATTTGGGCAAATTTTTGAGCAATGAATATCCACGAATATCAAGGTAAACAAATTCTAAAAAGTTTTGGCGTTGCCATCCAAGAAGGCATCGTTGCCGATACAGTTGACCAAGCTGTTGAAGCCGCCAAAAAAATGAAAACCGACTATAACTCTGACTGGGTTGTAATTAAAGCCCAAATCCACGCAGGTGGCAGAGGCAAAGGTGGTGGCGTAAAGCTGGCCAAAAACTTAGACGAAGTTAAACAAAGAGCAACCGATATTTTGGGTATGCAATTGGTAACTCCCCAAACCGGTCCGGAAGGCAAGAAAGTAAACAAAGTATTGGTAGCCCAAGACGTATACTATCCAGGCCCGTCTGAAACCAGCGAGTTTTACATGAGCGTTTTGTTGAACCGTGCCAATGGAACTAACATCATTATGTACAGTACCGAAGGCGGTATGGATATCGAAGAAGTGGCAGAACATACGCCACACTTGATCTTCAAAGAAGAAATTGATCCTAAAGTTGGGCTTCAGGGCTTCCAGGCACGTAAAATTGCCTTCAACCTTGGCTTAAGCGGCGCAGCCCACAAAGAAATGGTAAAATTTGTATCGGCATTGTATAAAGCTTACGACCAAACCGATTCTTCAATGTTCGAAATCAACCCGGTTCTAAAAACCAGCGACGATAAAATCATTGCAGTTGACGCCAAAGTAAACTTGGACGAGAATGCTTTGTTCCGTCACCCAGACTATGCAGCGATGCGCGACAAGACCGAAGAAGATCCTACAGAAGTTGAAGCCAGCGAAAGCAACCTGAACTATGTAAAGCTTGACGGCAACGTGGGCTGTATGGTAAACGGAGCTGGCTTGGCAATGGCTACCATGGATATCATTAAAATTGCCGGTGGCGAACCTGCCAACTTCTTGGACGTAGGCGGTACGGCCAATGCACAAACCGTAAAGGCTGCTTTCAACATCATTTTGAAAGATCCAAACGTAAAAGCCATCCTGATCAACATTTTTGGAGGTATTGTACGTTGCGACAGGGTTGCCCAAGGTGTAATCGATGCCTACAAAGAAATCGGCAATGTACCGGTTCCAATCATCTGTCGCCTACAAGGCACCAATGCCGAAGAAGCGAAGAAACTGATCGACGAATCAGGATTAAAAGTTTACTCAGCCATTGCTTTAAAAGAAGCGGCAGACTTGGTAAGTAAAGTATTAGCTTAATAACATATCAAATCCAGCACAGACCTTTAAAGTCTTTGCTTCAAAATAAAAGACCAGCCGAGTAATCGAGCTGGTCTTTTTGGTTATAGTTGTTAGGTTAGTTAAGTTTCGCGCTAATGGTCTTTTGTTTTTTTAATGAAAAAGCTCTGGTCATCCAACCAGAGCTTTAATCAAACCAAATATAAATGTACTTTTTTGTATGAACACCACAAATATAAAGCATTATTTTTATTTTAAATAGAATAAAAGAATACTAGAACTCCAACGACTAAATCATCTACTGAA
>JBCNPG010000424.1:0-3572 GCA_039593445.1 Pedobacter sp. | reverse complement strand
GATGTAATCGGCAAAACGGCTGTGTGGTGGTTTGCCCAAGGTCAATACACGTTCGGCAATTTCGTCGATGGTGAGTTGCGCATTGGTATACAATTCTTCGAACTTGATGTGCAAGGTAAAAAAGTTTTGCCCTTTCACGTTCCAATGGCAACCTCTCAATTTTTGATAGTGGATATGATAGTTGGCCAAATAATCGTTAAGCATGTCAACTACCGGTTTTACTTGTTTTTCGCTAAGGCTGATTTCTTTTGCATCCATGGTATTTTCTATTTGAAGGTTAATTTTTGTACCGATACAACAAAGCACGGCTTAAATGGTTTTCAAAAATAGTTTTTAAGGACAATAGAAATGTCATCGTACCGTTTTTATAACATTCGTCTACCTATAAGCATATTATTCGTATAATTGTGTTTCAAAATTGCTAAGATTTAATGTATAAGCTATATAAATTACTCGTCGTTGCGCTGTTCTTTCAAGTATCTGTTGCCCACGCTAATACGGCTATCGATTCGATCGGCGTGGAGAATTACAAAGGAAAAAAACTGATCCTGCACAAAGTAGAAGCCAAAGAAACCTACTATTCCATCGCCCGGCGCTATAATGTGAACTATAAGGATGTAATGTCGTTTAACGACAGCAAATTCCTTCAAATTGGCGTTGTGGTCAAAGTGCCTACCGAAACTCCTTTTGCCACGCAAGCGCCTGCTATATCCAGCAATAACGAGAGTGGCGCTTTGATTACCTACACGATCAAAGCCAAAGACAACCTGAATATGCTAGCCGAGAGATACGGCACCACGGTAAGCGAAATCAAGAGGGTAAACGGCCTCAGTTCGAACAACCTGCAAATTGGACAGGCACTTAAAATTCCTTCTACAAATGGCAATGCTGTGCCTGCAGAAACGCCTGTTGAAACTCCAAAAGTAGCAGAAACGCCTCCAGTGAAAGGCAAACAGAAAAAAACAGAAGAGACAATAAGTCAGCCAAGTGCCACAACCAATACAGAAAATACAGGCAGCATTTCGCATACCATCAAAGCCAAGGAAAACCTGAATATGTTAGCCGAGAAATACGGCACCACGGTTGACGAGATCAAAAGGCTAAACGGTTTAACTTCGAACAACCTGCAAATTGGGCAGGTACTTAGAATTCCTTCGGCAAATGGCGATGCTACGCCCATTGAAGCTCCAAAAGTAGCAGATACGCCTCCGGTAAAGAGCAAACAGAAAAAAACAGAGGAAACAGCAAATCAGCCAAGCCCTGTAGCCAATACAGATGGCACATTTGAGCATACAGTGATTGCCGGGGAAACCATTTACACAATTGCCAAAAAATACAGCTTAACTACTTTCCAGCTTAAAACCTGGAACAACCTGACCTCAAACGATCTAACTACCGGCCAAAAGCTGATTATAAGGGGAGCCAAACCCGTTGCGGGCCTTGCCGATGAGGATCAAGGTTCGGAAGCTAATCCAAATACGCTTAAAGAACCTTCGTTCAAGGGTTCGCCAAGCAAATATGGCATCACCCAATTCGAAGAAAAAGGTACGGCCCTTTGGATTACCGACAACGATTTAGACCCGAGCAAAATGCTGGTTTTGCATCGCACGGCTCCTATCGGCACCATCATCAAGGTAACCAACCCAATGAGCAACCGATCGGCCTTTGCCAAGGTTGTTGGTAAATTTACAGAGAATGAATCCACAAAAGATGTTATCATTGTAATGACAAAAGCAGTAGCAGATGCTGTTGGTGCTTTGGATAAGAGATTTTTTTGTAATATAAACTACGGCGCTCAAGATAATGAACAATAAAAGCCCATTGATCATCGGCATTGCAGGAGGTAGCGGCTCTGGCAAAACATTTTTTCTGAATAGTTTTCTTCACCATTTTAAAAACGATGAAGTAACGCTCCTTTCTCAAGACGATTATTATATTCCTGCCGGCGAAATGACCCAGGAAGAAAACAAACTCTACAATTTCGACCTGCCTTCGACCATTGATGATGAGCAGTTCCTCATTGACATCAAAAAGCTGATCAAAGGCGAAGTAGTTTATAAAAAGGAATACAACTTTAACAATCCATTGGCCGTGGTCAAGATTTTGGAGATCAACCCTGCGCCGATCATTATCGTTGAAGGTCTCTTCATCCTGCATTTCAAGGAAATAGCCGATTTATTGGATCTGCGCATCTTTATTGAAGCTGATGAAGAAGTTGCCCTGAAACGTCGCATTAAGCGCGATGGCATGGAAAGAGGCTATCCTGAAGATGATGTGCTTTACAAATGGAATAACCACGTGGTGCCTGCCTATAAGGAATTTTTGTTGCCTTACAGGGAAAGTTGCCACAAAGTGGTATTGAACAACCTCGATACACCGGAAGACATTATCAGAATTACCGAAGATATCTCTGCAGAACTCAAAGCAAAATTCTGCTAACCTGCATTGTTTGGTTTTTCATGGCAATTAACCATTAAGAAATTAAGAAGAGATTAACTTTTCGCGGGTGTGGATAGCGGGCTACTGCCTGGAAAACCTATTTCCTTAATTCCTAAATGTTTATTGATAGCTTTTCCATAAAAATCAAACCATTAAGGAATTCAGGACAATAAGCCTTTTTTTGAATCCGCTAAGGGCGAGTGCAGTTTATGGCCTGAATACTCAATTTCTTATTATCTTAATGGCAATCAAGTGTGTTCAAACAAAAAAGTTGGCCATCAGCCAACTTTTCATGTTTTAGTCAATCACCATTTCAGGAACATCATCGCTGGCAAAGAGCTTGCCTGCCGTGGCATTTCTGATAAACTCTACGCTTACACCCGGTGCGCGCTCCAAGAGCTTAAAGCCACCTTCGGGCAATACATCTAAAACAGCCAACTCCGTTACGATTTTTTTGATGCATTTTACGCCGGTTAATGGTAAGGTGCACGAGGGTAGCAACTTGCTCTCTCCTGCTTTGTTTACATGTTGCATGGCTACGATGATGTTCTTGGCCGAAGCTACCAAATCCATCGCCCCGCCCATTCCTTTTACCATTTTACCAGGGATTTTCCAATTGGCAATATCGCCCTGCTCAGAAACCTCCATGGCACCCAAAATCGTAAGGTCTATTTTCTGCGCCCTGATCATGCCAAAACTCATGGCCGAATCAAAAATTGATGAGCCCGGCAAAGTGGTAATGGTCTGCTTGCCCGCATTGATCAGATCTGGATCTTCATCTCCCTCAAAAGGAAAAGGCCCCATGCCCAGTAAGCCATTTTCCGACTGCAATACCACATTGATACCTTCAGGGATATAATTGGCCACCAATGTCGGGATGCCAATGCCTAAGTTCACATAATAACCGTCTTTAATTTCTTTAGCGATTCTTCTCGCTATTCCGTTTTTATCTAACATTTGTTGTTATCGCTGATTAACTACCACTTATGATTTGCTCCTCACTGTTCGCTGTTCTATCCTTTTTTCATAGTCTTTGCCTTGAAAAATACGATGCACGTACATGCCTGGCGTATGGATATGGTCTGGATCCAGGCTGCCGACTTCTACCAATTCCTCTACTTCGGCAATGGTAA
>JBCNPG010000423.1:0-3581 GCA_039593445.1 Pedobacter sp. | reverse complement strand
GCTTACACCGCTTTTTCTCGTATTGCTCATTGTAGAATTTACCGACCTCATCTTTGCTGTCGATTCTATCCCGGCCATTTTTGCGGTAACCAAGGATGCCTACATCGTTTTCTTTTCGAATATTTTTGCCATCATGGGGCTAAGGTCGATGTTCTTTTTATTGGTCAACATCATCCATAAGTTCCATTACCTGAAAACAGGCTTGGCCGTTTTGCTTACCTTTATTGGTGTCAAGATGCTGGCGCACGATTATCTTAAATTCTGGGGCTTTACCACCGAACATTCGTTGCTCATTATCCTGTTTATTTTAACGGCAAGCATTGTTGCCTCTTTGGTCTTCCCTAAAAAGAAGGTAAAACATCCTTAAGCATAATTGTAAAAATTTTACGGTGTTGGGCTCAAGCTGTCCGAAAAAACTTATTTTCATCAAAAAATAACATTAAATGAAGAGTTTCTTTTTATTGGCTTTGGCCGGTTTGTCGTTTACGGCCAGTGCACAAGATCATTTTGGTCCTGTTTTTAAGCAAATCAACACCGAAGTACAGACCTATTCCAATGCCTATGGCAATTTGAAGGATGCATCGACCACTATCGGCCATCGTTTAACCGGATCGGCCAATGGGGCAAAAGCCGAAGCCTACGTTTATAACCTGCTCAAATCGTATGGTTGCGACGTTAAGTACCAGCCTTTTGAAGTGGAAAGCTGGGACAGAAAGACACTTTCCGTAAAAATAGGCGACGATGCCAATCATCTTGCCGATATGAAAGCCGTAACCTTGGCACATTCGCCTGTATCGGCACGGGTAACCGCCGAGCTTATTGATGTAGGCAACGGCCTTGAAGCAGACTATGCGGGCATTGCCGATAAGGTAAAAGGGAAAATCGCCCTGATTTATTTGGGCGTATTGCCAGGATCTGCCAAAGGTACACCTTCTTTGCACCGCTCAGAAAAAACCGCTATTGCCACCAAATATGGCGCTGCGGGGGTAATCATTATCAATACGGCAAAAAATGGCGTGCTCTTAACCGGGACGGCATCGGTAACTGGAAAGCTTATTCCGATACCAGCGGTTTGCATTGGCCTGGAAAATGGAATGGCCCTGAAAGAGAAACTCAAAACTGCGCCTCAAACAGCCAGTATTGCCATGACCAACTTTTCGGGTATGATCAAAGCCCGCAACGTTATTGCTACTTTCAAGGGAACCGAGTTTCCGAAAGAAAAAGTAGTTGTAGGGGGCCATTTGGACAGCTGGGATCTGGCTACAGGTGCCATCGACAATGGAATTGGCTCATTTGCAGTAGTGGATATGGCCCGAACCTTTAAAAAACTAAACCTTAAAACCAAACGTACAGTAGAGTTTGTACTTTTCATGGGCGAGGAGCAGGGCTTGTTGGGCTCAAAGGCCTATGTTGAACAAGCCAAGAAAAACGGTACGCTAAACCAGGTGAGTTTTATGCTCAACTATGATATGACCAACGATCCGAAAGGATTTTCGACCAGCAGAAAGGAAATGGAAAACCTGTTTAAGGGATGGGGCGAAGAAGTGGTGAAAATCGATACCGGTTTTAAGAATCTTTTTCAGGCGGGTGCAGGCCTGCATAGCGACCATCAACCGTTTATGTTGGAGGGCATCCCTACAGGTGGCGGTGCTGGCGGACGGTTGCCTAACAACTCTGGTCCATACTACCACTCTGATGGCGATTTGTTTAAATTGGTTGATGAGCAGGGACTGAAAAATACCGTTCGTTATTCGGCCATGCTGACCTACGCTTTGGCCAATACGCCAAAAATCCCGGTAGGCAGAATGAACGATGCGGATCTGAAGGTGTTTCTGGAAAAAAATAACCTGAAGTTGCCGTTGCAGGTAGCCGGCGAATGGCGCTGGGGCGATTAACCAGCTCATCGGTTCATTGGGCATTGGCTCATTGTTCATAAGCCTAAGAAAATATTTTTTAAGCTTTTGCCTTATGGCTTGGTCTAACTATTGATATAGCTTTCCAGTTGCGAAATGGTTTGTTTTTGGTCGGCAATGATAAATTTAACCACATCGCCGATAGAAACCATGCCTGCTACTTTGTTGCCATCCATTACTGGCAAATGCCTGATGTGCTTATCGGTCATGAGTTCCATGCACCGTTCAATGCTGTCGGCAGGGCTTACCGTGATTGGATTTTTGGTCATGGCTTCGCTCAATGGCGTGGTATTAGACGATTTGCCATGGAGCACGATCTTGCGTGCATAATCGCGCTCGGTAAAAATACCAAGCAGGTCGTCGTTGTCCATAATGAGTAGCGCGCTGATGTTTTTTTCGGTCATCATTTTGAGGGCATCGAGCACCGAATCGGTTGCAGCCGCCGCATAAACCTGAATGGGTTTGGTACTGAGGATTTGTTGGACGCTTTTCATAATGCTTTGAATTTTAGCTAATTAAATTTAACTAAAATAAATTAGAATTGCTATAGCCTCAATGTATAAAGAAAAAGGAAAAGAAAAGGAGCCAGGCGAAAGTGAAATAGCCGGATTGTTTTTTCATGGCTATAAAAGCTCCAGAATCTCGTCAACATACTTGCGGTCGTTGGCCAAGCGCGGCACTTTGTGTTGGCCACCCAGTTTGCCACGAACCTTTAGCCATTTGTAGAAGGTGTCTGTAGGCGCATTATGCACTTTCGGACGGCGCAGGGCCATGTCTTTGAAGCGTTTGGCGTCGTAGTCTGAATTGACTTCGCGCAGGGTTTGATCAAGCACATCAACAAATTGCTCAAAATCCTTTGGCTGGGTTTCAAATTCAATGATCCATTCATGGCCTCCAGCCTCTTCGCCCTTAAAGTAGATGGGACAAGCTGTATAATCTTTGATTTTGGCTGCCGTAAGCGAGCAGGCCTTGGTGAGCGCATTCTCGGCGTTGTCAATAATCAGTTCTTCGCCAAAGGCGTTGATAAAATGCTTGGTGCGCCCGGTTATCTTGATGCGGAAAGGAGAGAGTGAGGTAAATTGGATGGTATCGCCAATCAGGTAACGCCAAAGCCCGGCATTGGTACTGATAATGATGGCGTAGTTTTTATGCAGTTCTACCTGTTCTAGCGATAAAGTTTTAGGGTTTTCGTCATCCAGGTTTTCTAAGGGCAAAAACTCGTAAAAAATGCCGTAGTCGAGCATCAAAAGCAATTCTTCTGAATTATCCTGATCTTGGATGCCGAAAAAGCCCTCAGAGGCGTTATAGGTCTCGAGGTAATACATGTCTGGCGAAGGAATCAGCTCCTTGAACTGTTCGCGGTAGGGCGTAAAATTAACGGCGCCGTGAAAATAGAGTTCCAAGTTTGGCCAAACCTCCAACAGGTTGCTTTTGCCGGTAAGCTCCAGTACTTTTTTGGCCAAAACAATGGTCCAGGTCGGTACGCCCGAAATATTGGTTACGTTTTCTTTAATGGTAGCTTCGGCCATTTTATCCATTTTCTCTTCGTAATTGTCCATCAAGGCGATGGAAATATCGGGAGTACGGTAATATTCGGCCCACATGGGCAGGTTTTTGATCAGCACGGCCGAGAGGTCGCCGTAATGGATATCGTCACAAAGCTGGTTG
>JBCNPG010000422.1:0-3593 GCA_039593445.1 Pedobacter sp. | reverse complement strand
CGGGCTTATTGGTCAGTTCGGGTTTGGTGTCGATGAGGTCGAGTACCCTTTCGCCGGCAGAGATGCCCGAGTGGATGCCACTGAACGAATCAGTCAAGGCCTTGATCGGTTGCATGATCTGTGAAAAGGTGGCAATGTAAACCACAAATTTATCCGGGCTCAATTCGCCTTGTCCACTCAAGATCATGGTACCCCCGTACAGCAAAATGAACACAACCACCAGAACGCCAAGGGTTTGCGAAACAGGCGAAGCCAATTGTTGCCTGCGCACCATTTTGCGGTTGAGGAATGAATAGAATTTGTTCTCTTCGTTAAACTTGTCTTTTGTTCTTTCGGTCGCATTAAAGGCCTTGATGATTTTGATGCCGCTTAAAGCCTCGTCTAAAAAGCCGATCATTTTGGCGAAGGATTCGTGCGCCTGGGTAGCCTGCTGCTTTAGGCGTTTTACGATCTTGCTGATGATAAAACCCGAAACCGGGATCACCAACAAAGAAAAAAGCGTAAGCTTAACCGAAATAGAAAGCAATACGCTCACCCAAAATAGCAACTGAAGGGGCTCCTTAAAAACAACTTGCAAAGTGTTGGTTACCGTAAACTGTACCACCTGTACATCGGAAGCCACTTTAGAAATCACATCCCCTTTGCGTTCGTTATTAAAATAGCCTACATGTAGGTTCATCACGTTGTCAAAGACGGCTTTCCTAAAGTTTAGTAGGGTGTGTACCCTTAAATCTTCCATGTAGCGTTGCGAAAAATAGCGAAAGAAGTTGGATAGGAATACGGTAACGGCAATAGCCAGGCTGATCATTTTCAAGGCATAAACACCATCGTGCTGTACAATTATTTGATGGATGTAGTCGCTGAACTTGCCCACAATGTCGATCGCCGATCTTTCGCTTACTGCTTTGGTGAGGCTGCTTTTGCCCTCCGGCAAGAACAGGGCGGTCATTAAAGGGCCAAGCAAAGTGAATAACAAGGTGTTGAAAACGGTGGCAAACAGGGTTGCTATGATATAGGGAATCGCAAATTTTTCGATGGGTTTTGCGAATGATAATAATCTGAAATAGGTTTTCATCTCAATATATAAAGGATGCAAAGTTACGTTTTTTGTTCTTTGTTTAGGAGGACAGGATTTTTAGGCCCTTAATATTACATGGAGCAAACGGAAAAGCTGGAGCATAAAGTATACTGAGGCAGAATTGATAAAAATATGTTTCTTTGTAAAGAATAGTTAGCCCATGAATTCGTATTTGACGCTTAAAGCAGGTATAGAAAAAGGAGATTTCAGGATTTTGGCCAGGGCCTTAACCCTGGTAGAGAACAATATTGAGCCATCCTTAGCCTTGCTCAAAGCTATTCGGGTTAAAAACGAAGTTCCGGTTTTAGGCATTACCGGGCCTCCGGGCGCGGGCAAGAGCACTTTGGTCAATGCCATAACGGCACATTTTGTGGGCCAAGGCAAGAAGGTGGCCATTTTGGCGGTCGACCCCACTTCTCCATTTAATTTTGGTTCGTTGCTGGGCGATCGGATCAGGATGGTACAACAATTCAACAACCCCAATGTGTTTATCCGCTCTATCGCTACCCGTGGCGCCTTGGGTGGGATCTCGGTCAAGACCCTAGAAATGGTAGATGTATTGCGTTCGGCCAACTTCGATTTGATTTTGGTTGAAACTGTGGGCGTGGGCCAATCGGAAGTGGAGATTGCAGGCCTGGCCGATAAGACCTTAGTGGTGCTGGTGCCCGAATCGGGCGATGAAATACAGCACATCAAATCGGGATTGATGGAAATTGCGCAAGGCTTCGTGGTTAATAAGGCCGATCGGGAAGGTGCCGATATGTTTGCCAACAAACTGAAGAAACTCGTGAGCCAGCAGCATCAGGATATTCCCGTATTTAAAACAGTAGCCGATAAGTATGAAGGCTTGGCCAATTTGTGCAAGTGGATTTCCAAAACAGACAAAACCAATAACGAGCGACGAAGTTTTCTAATGGCCGAAAAAGCTTTTCAACTTATCCAGCATCGCCGCATGATGGACGTCGATAAAACAAAGCTTCGCCTGGCAGTTGACGAAGCTTTGGTAAAACCAGATTTTAATATTTATAAATTTGCGGAAGATTGGGCTTAGGCATTCATGATCGCCTCGATTTCTTCGGCCTCAATCGGAATATTGGCCATCAGGTCGATGTTGCCTCCTTCGGTAATCAGGATATCGTTTTCCAACCTTACGCCAAAACCTTCTTCCGGAATATAGATTCCTGGTTCGCAAGTGAGGATATTGCCCGCTGCAAAAGGCGTATACCTGCCAGCAAAATCATGTACATCAATGCCGAGGTGGTGCGAAGTACCATGCATGAAGTATTTTTTATAAGCTGGATAGGCTGGGTTTTGGTTTTTGACCTCGGTTGGGGTAATCAGTTTCAGCTTTAACAGCTGTTCTGTCATGATTTCGCCTACCTGTTCGTGGTAAGTGTTCCATACGGCACCTGCAACCATCAGTTTTTTGGCTTCGTGCATTACATGAAGCACGGCATTATATACCTCTTTCTGACGGCTGGTAAAGCGACCGTTGGCCGGGATAGTACGCGTAAGATCGGCGTTATAGTTGGCATATTCGGCGCCAAAATCCATTAAGATCAGTTCGCCGTCTTTGCAGAGCTGGTTATTGTCGGTATAATGAAGGATGTTAGCGTTTTGTCCGGCAGCGATAATTGGCGAATAGGCATGACCCGTAGCACGTTGCCTGATAAATTCGTGGATAATTTCGGCTTCGATTTCATATTCCATTACCCCGGGTTTTACAAATTTGAGGACCCTTAAAAAAGCATCTCGTGTAATGTCGCAGGCCTTTTGGGTCAGCTCCACTTCTATTGGCGATTTGATGGCCCTAAGCTGGCGAAGCAAAGGAGCCGCACGCTCATACTGATGCAAAGGATAGTTTTGGCGCAACTGTTCAATAAAACGGATATCGCGGTAGCTTACGGTATGCAGGTAGCGGTCGTTTTCATTGAGGTTGAGGTAGATATGATCAGCATAGTTGATGATGCTGTGCAGGATGTTTTCGAAATCGCCCAACCAGTATATGGCTGTAATACCAGAAGTCTGACTTGCTTGGTCTTTGGTATATTTATGGCCTTCCCAAACCTTTATGTGGTCATTTGTCTGTCTTAAAAACAGGACTTCCCTGTATTGAGGATTAGGACAGTCGGGATAAATCAATAAAATTGATTGTTCCTGATCGATACCAGAAAGGTAAAAAAGGTCGGCATTTTGCTTGAATTGGAAGTTCTGATCGCCGCTTCTAGGAAATTCGTCATTCGATTGAAATATGGCTATTGAGTTGTTTTTCAGTAGTTTGCAGAAATTTTTTCTGTTTTCAACGAACAACGAGTTGTTTATTTGGTGATACTTCATAGATTTACTGATTTGAATTTGGGTATTTTAGCCAAATGTAATAAAACACGAACATTTTAGGAAGTTTGGAACGGAGTTTGTAAGGTGTTTTGAGATTATAAAAATTTGTTTAATTTTGTATTGCAAAAAATTATACAATTAATATTTGTTTAACCTTAAAAAAGAAAAATTATGAATT
>JBCNPG010000421.1:0-3615 GCA_039593445.1 Pedobacter sp. | reverse complement strand
GGCCAAATTCTGGTTCTGACGCCAATAAAACCGTAGTGCATCTTTACTGGAAAGACAACGAAGTCGATGTTTTTTTAGACACCAGCGGCGAAACCCTGGCTAAGCACAGCTACCGCAAGATACCGGGCAAGGCGCCAATGCTCGAAGCCTTGGCCACCAGCGTAATTTTAGCCACCCAATGGGACCAAAAATCGCCTTTTGTAAATCCGATGTGCGGCTCTGGAACGCTTGCCATTGAAGCGGCTTTGCTGGCTACCAACCGCAGGCCGGGCCTATACCGCATGAATTACGGCTTTATGCACATTTTGGGCTACGACGAAGAGGTTTTCTTTGCCGAAAGACGCATCTTAAAAGAACAGGTCATTAAAAATATCGACCTGCAAATCGTTGCTTCCGACCTTTCGGAAGATGCAGTTGAAGTGAGCCGCAAAAACGCCAAAACCGCTGGCGTAGATACCCTCATTACCTTCGAAGTTTGCGACTTTGAGCGCACCCAGGTTCCCCAAACCGGCAAGGGTGTTGTGGTATTCAACCCCGAATACGGCGAACGCCTGGGCGTACATAGCCAACTGGAGCTTACCTACAAAAGAATGGGCGACTTCATGAAGAAGCAATGCAAAGGCTATTTTGGCTATATCTTTACCGGGAACCCCGAATTGGCCAAGAAAATTGGCTTAAAAGCCGATAAAAAGATAGAATTTTACAACGGCAAGCTTGATTGCCGCCTGCTCGAATACGAATTGTACGACGGCTCGAGGAGACCTGACGAGGAAAGGCCAAAGAGAAGCTAAGGCAGAACTCGAAACCGGGCAAAAGCGATAGAATGTCGTGGTGGCCAAGGTCCACAAATTCAAGAAACTATTCAAATCTGGATACAATATTTCGAAAAATTGGTTTTGAGGACAAATGGGTCTTGATTAATCTTCTGCCCCAATCATCAGGCCAGCCTACGCCTATTTGGGCTCATCATCGCGCTAAATTTTGGTAAAAATTTCAATATCCGTGGTTATTTCAAAACCACGGGCGCTTTTTTTTGTTTACTCTTTCAGATCAACCCTATTATAACCACATGAAAGATAAGGCAAAACAGCAGATGCATGAAGTAGCTTCCAATATCAGGAAAATAAGGGAGCAGAAAAACTATACTCAAGATTATCTAGCCGCTAAACTTGGCATCTCGCAAAACGCATACAGCAAAATTGAGCTGGGCTACAGCAAAATTACCCTCGACCGGCTTTTTCAGATTGCCGTTATTTTAGAAGTTGAGGTGATGCAGTTACTTTACCCCGAAAAGACGAACAACTTGGGACCTTTCGCCTAAACATTTTTCAACAAAAGGCATTTGGCAACAAAATTCGGAATAACTTGCAGCCTCATATTTTTCCCATGCAGGCAATCATTTCAAAAACCATCGAATTTGTAAAAGCAACCTTGGCAGGTGCCGAAGCGGGCCACGACTGGTTCCATATCGAACGGGTATATAAAACCGCCCAAACCATTAATGCCATCGAAAAAGGCGATGAACTGATTGTGGCTTTGGCTGCTTTGCTGCATGATATTGCCGACAGCAAATTTAATGGGGGCGACGAAGAAATTGGTCCGCAAAAAGCCGGGGATTTCCTTAAAAGCATCCATGTAGAGGAGCAGGTGATTGTGCAGGTACAGCAAATCATCAGGAACCTGTCGTTCAAAGCCAGCTTCGGCACACTCACTTTTGCTTCGAAGGAGCTGGATATTGTACAGGATGCCGACCGCCTCGATGCCATTGGCGCCATCGGCATTGCTAGGGCCTTTACCTATGGTGGCTACAAAAACAGGGTGTTGTATGATCCGGCCATTGCTCCTAAGCTGAACATGAGCAAGGAAGAATACAAAAACACCACGGCACCTACCATTAACCATTTTTACGAAAAGCTTTTACTACTTAAAGACCTGATGAAAACGCCAACGGGAAAAGCCATGGCCGAAAAACGCCATCAATTTATGGCCAGCTACCTGGAGCAGTTTTATGCCGAATGGGAAGGCAGAGCCTAGATGTGGCTGGAACATAGCATATAGTCGATGGTTAATGTTCATAGCTCATAGTTGATGATCGGTATAGTTAAACGACCTACCGACTCTAACCTTTCGGACTTTCAATTATTAACGATGGCCTCGGACCTTCCAACTGCCAAAAGCTTACCCCAAAAAGCGCTAAAATTTTACTAATTTTTTTAGCATTATTTGTTATTTTTGAATTTCAAATGATGTTATCATGTCTGAGCGCCTGCGAAAAAAACTAAATATCCTAGCCGATGCGGCCAAGTACGATGTTTCTTGCTCTTCGAGCGGGAGCGATCGCAAAAACAGCAACAAAGGTCTTGGAAACGGCCATATGTCTGGAATTTGCCATACCTATACTGAAGATGGGCGATGCGTATCCTTGCTTAAAATCCTGCTTACCAACCACTGCATCTTCGATTGCGCCTATTGCGTGAGCAGAAAAAGCAATGATATTGAACGCGCGGCTTTTACCGTAGAGGAGGTTGTAGAGCTCACCATGAATTTTTACCGGCGCAATTACATTGAAGGCCTTTTTTTGAGTTCCGGCATTTTTAAGAATGCCGACTTCACCATGGAAAGGCTGTTGCGCGTGGTTAAGAAACTGAGGCTTGAAGAAAAATATAATGGCTATATCCACCTCAAAACCATTCCCGGCGCCAGCGACGAACTGATCAAAGAGGCAGGCCTTTATGCCGACCGCATGAGCATCAACCTGGAAATGCCTACCGAAAGCGGATTGAAGTTGCTGGCTCCAGAGAAAAGCCACCAAGATGTGATCAAGCCCCTGGGGTTTGTACGGCAGCAAATCGTGCAGTTTACCGAAGAAAAAAAATTGATCAAGCACGTACCCCAATTCGTGCCTGCAGGCCAAAGCACCCAAATGGTAGTAGGCGCTACCCCCGAAACGGATAAGGACATTATGTACACCGCTGATGCCTTTTATCGAAATTTCTCGCTCAAAAGGGTCTATTATTCAGGCTATATTCCGATTAGCAACGACAGCCGCATGCCTGTTATCGGCAGCCAACCTCCTTTGCTCAGGGAAAACCGGCTTTATCAAACCGATTGGCTGATGCGTTTTTATGGGTTCAACGTCCGCGAAATACTGAATGACAGCCATCCACACCTCGATACCGACATCGACCCCAAACTGAGCTGGGCCCTGCGCAACCTCCAGCATTTCCCTGTCGATATCAATACGGCGCCCTACCAAATGATTATGCGCATACCTGGAATAGGCATTGCATCGGCCCAGAAAATCGTCAAAGCCCGGCAGTTTGGCCGGTTGCATATTTATCAGCTCCAAAAAATTGGCGTAGCTTATAGTCGCGCGAAATATTTCATTACCTGTGCCGATACGCCTTTTCAACTTCGAGATTACCAAGCTACGCAGCTCAAAGCCTTTATCTTGGCCGAAAGCCAAAGCAAATACCTGAAAACCGACCGGCAGCAACTTGCGCTTTTCTGATATGATTTATGTTTTTGACCAAAGCCTTGAAGGTCTTTTGACAGCCATTTTCGAATGGTTTGAACGCAAGCCCGGCGCGGGAAGGCTTTGCAGCACCTTGCGCT
>JBCNPG010000420.1:0-3637 GCA_039593445.1 Pedobacter sp. | reverse complement strand
TGCAAGAAGGCGAAACATTGCCGGCAGTACCTGCGATTAACCGCATCCAAAAGCTCAATCCGGTAAAATTTACGGCTTATGCCCCTCTTTATCAGAATCTGCCGAAAGCCATAGCCAGTGATACGGCCATGTTGATGGAAGACCTGAACCAGGATTTTGGCGCCGTGCTTTATCAAACCAATCTGAAAGCTGGTGCCAAGGCCTTGCTAAGCTTTAAAGAAATACACGATTATGCCTTGGTCTATATAAATAATCAGTTGATCGGTACCTTAGACCGTCGCAAGAACAAATTTAGCATAGAAATTCCAGCACGGAAACAGACATCCACGTTGAAAGTGCTGGTTGAAGCTACCGGAAGGGTTAACTATGGTTATGCCATGCACGACCGCAAGGGGATCCATGGTCAGGTTTTTTTAACCGAAAACAACAAGAGAACCGAACTGAAGGCATGGAAGAACTATCCGATCCGCTTAGGCGAAAATACCATTCCGCTCAAATATCAAGCATTGTCCTCGGTTTCAAAACCAAGCGCCGCTTTTTATAAAGGTACTTTTATGGCCAGCAAGCTAGAAGATACCTATTTAGACATGAGCAATTGGAACAAAGGCCTGGTTTGGGTAAATGGAAAATGTTTGAGCCGTTTTTGGAACATTGGTCCAACGCAAACCATGCTGGTACCGGCAAGCTGGCTAAAGAATGGCCAGAACGAAGTGGTGGTTTTTGATTTGTTCGGCTTGGTCAAACCCGCACTGTCTTTCTTAGACCATCCGATTTTAGACCAGGTTAACGAAACCCAACAACAGGTGCACCGGAAAGCTAGCCAGCAATGGAACCCCGATGCACAACAGCCTGTGGCCACGGGAACTTTCGAAAATAATGCCAAATGGCAAAATGTGACTTTTAACGCGGCTACGGCCAGGTATTTTTGTCTGGAAGCCTTGTCAGAACAAAAAGGACAACCTTATACATCGGTAGCCGAAATCATATTGCTCGATGCTAAAGGACAAGAGATACCGAGAACAAACTGGAAGGTGGTGTTTGCCGATAGCGAAGAACTTAGTGGCGATGATGGCAGCGCCGTAAACGTATTCGATTTGCAGTTTACCAGTATTTGGCATACCCAATGGGAAAACAAAGCTCCAAAACCGCCACATCAGTTGGTAATAGATCTCGGCAAGGAATATACGGTAAGCGCAATGAAGCTTTTGCCGAGACAAGATGGCCCGAATGGTCGGATCAAGGACTACAAACTATATTTTTCGAAAACACTTTTCAAAGGTTTGTAGGAGCCGAGCAGGCAAAGTCAAACGTTTGTGTGATGTTAGAATGGTTTAAAATGTTGAAAATCAGTATCATTGAAAATATTAAGTAACCAAAATAAACCAGATGAATTCAATTGGCCTGAAGACTGCATTTTTCGCTCTTCTTTTCGAAACCGGCAATGCCTTGTATGATCAGGCTCCAAGGCTTGCAGCCAGTGGTTTGACAAATCCACAAACAAAGAACACCACAACTTAAACACATTAAATAAATATCAACCAAAAAAACAGAAACAAATGGAACGTAGAGATTTTATTAAGAATAGCGCAATGGCCGGAGCCGCGTTTAGTATCTTGCCTACAGGGAGGCTGTTTGCCGCCGATAAAGGCAAGGTAAGGCTAGGCTACATCGGAGTAGGCGCCAGGGGTATGAGCCATATCTCTGAAGGCTGCCTTCGCGACGATGTAGAAATTGTAGCGATTTGCGATACTCAAGAAAGCTCTCTAAAAGGCTGCAGATCTTTCATTGCCAAAAACGGAAGACCGCCTGCAGTAGAGTACACCGGCGGATTAGATGCTTACAAAAAACTATTGGACAGAAAAGACATCGATGCGGTAATCATTGCTACGCCTTGGCAATTTCACAGAGACCAAGCCGTTGATGCCATGAAAGCTGGCAAATATGTGGGTTGCGAAGTAATTGCCGGCTTAACCGTTCAAGACCACTGGGATATTGTAAATACTTCTGAAAAAACAGGCATGCCTTACATGACCCTGGAGAATGTTTGCTACAGAAGAGACGTAATGGCGGTGCTGAACATGGTGAGACAAAATCTGTTTGGCGAGATCGTACATTATGAAGGCGGTTATCAGCACAACCTGCGCAATGTATTGTTTAATAACGGCAAGCAATATTATGGCGGTGGCGTAGAATATGGCCCGAAAGCCTTGAGCGAGGCGCAATGGCGTACCCAATTTAACATCGATGTTGATGGCGATTTGTATCCTACGCATGGTGTGGGGCCAATTATGCAGTGTGCCAATATCAATAGGGGCAACCGCTTTACCAACCTGGTTTCGTTCAGTTCGAAAGCCCGTGGCTTGGCCTCTTATGTAAACGATCTTTCTCCTGGTCATCCGAATGCTAAAATCAACTACAAAAATGGCGACGTGACCACTACGTTGATCAATTGCGCCAATGGCGAAACCGTATTGCTGAGCCACGACACCCACTTGCCAAGGCCTTACTCGCTGGGTTTCAGGGTGCAAGGTACCGAAGGCATTTGGATGGACGTCAACAAATCGATCTATATTGAAAAACAGGCCAAGAAAAACGACGTTTGGGAGCCTGCGCAACCTTGGTTGGATAAATACGACCACCCGCTATGGAAAAAATATGAAAAAGAAGCGGTTGGAGCAGGACATGGCGGCATGGACTGGTTTGTATTCAATGGTTTTATTGAAGCTGTAAAACAAAAGAAACAAACCCCTATCGATGTTTACGATTCTGTTACCATGAGCGTAATTACCCCACTATCTACCAAATCTTTAAAAGAAGGTAATGCCCCTCAAAAATTCCCTGATTTTACCAAAGGGAAATGGGCAGAACGCAAAAATACTTTCGCTCTCGATGACAGCGGATTATAAACCCTACCTCTACTTATGAAAAAGAAAAAGGCACTTGTAATAAGTGCCTTTTCTTTTGGTATTATTTTTTTGAGGAAGTTTTACTGTTTTGTAGTCTATCGTTCAGATAGATTTTGCGCAATTTAGGGCGCAAACGTTTGCTGTTTGCTAAGAAATGTTCGTCAAATCGCCAACCTGCTCCATCATCAGCTGCAGTTCTTCGCTGTGCTTGGTATATTCGGCTAACAACCTGATCTGGTTTTTGGCGCGGTCTAAGTTATGGGTTTCGTGGCGTGCGCCATAATAAACATCGTTATTGAGGTAATCGGTTAAAAAGCGTACCGCCTGCATGTAAATGATGAACTGGCCAGCGTAAATAAAGAGGTCTTTCTCGGTCGCATTTAAAATATCGGCCATTTCAGACATGTAGCCTTTATAAATGGCCATAAAGAATACTTTCCTTACGGCAACTTGGTCAAAGTCGGTCGATTCTTCCGATACCGGCGAAAGATAGCTGCGCATCATATCGCCAACATCGCTAATGTAATAGCCTGGCATCACCGTGTCCAGGTCTATTACGCATAAGCCTTTGCCGTTTTGGTCAAAAAGAACATTCGAAATCTTGGTGTCGTGGTGGATGACCCTTAACGGCACCTCGAGCTTTTGGCTCAGGATATCGAGGTATTTTTGCAAGATGTCGTTCTGCTGTTCGATGGCTTCGATGGCTTCGGCAGCATTTTTAAATCTTTCGG
>JBCNPG010000042.1:0-11221 GCA_039593445.1 Pedobacter sp. | reverse complement strand
CACTCACCGCAGTTCTTACCACAACATTGGTGGTTGGCGCACTTGGATAACGTAAGATCAGGTCATACACGCCCATTGGGATCCTGAAAAAAGCAGATGCGCTTTTGTAGGAAACACTTGGGGCTACAACGGTTTCTACGCCGGTTGTGGTATTCTTCATGATAAACATGAAGGGATTCGCATTGTAGCAGGCATGCACGAAACGCACATAGGCTGCAGAACTATCGATAGCCGGCAGGGCGTCTTCAACCACAAACACATCGGTTGTCTTGGTGGTGGTGTTGTACAAGCCCGAGGTGTACAATGAGTAGTTTTTGCCATCGGCCAAGGTAGAGCTGATCGAAGCAATTACCTGATCTGGATCTACCGTAGAGGTACTTGGACGTTTAGCCTTCAGGTCGTAGGTACCTGGCGTAATAATGGCATACGCATTGGTAGCCGGGTATACTGCCGAAAAAGCCACACCTGTAGTAGCACTTTCTGTACCTGTAGTTGAAGAAGCCGCCGAAACCTTTGTGTTGTTGGCATAAAAGTTAACCACCGGACTATTTAATCCAAAATTGAAGAATTTGATCTGTGCGCCGCTTATTGGGCTGGAAATGTCCTGCACAGCGTTCTTCTTACAAGAATAAATTATGGTGGATAGCAGAAGTACTGCTATTAATATATAGTTTCTTTTCATAATCTAATTATTGAGGAATTGTAACCCACATTTCTTTGGTTTGATAATCTGTAGCCAAGCCTCCAATTGCGTTAAGCCCGTCTCTGTTCCAAACATATTCAGAATTATACCTTGGACGCATCCTTTGTACCACCTTAGTATTGTTTTCCGGGAACAATACCAAAGGTACCGTAAAGCCTGCAAACACTTGGTTTCCGGTTGCCGGATCGATATCGGTGTAATGGTATCTCCTTAGATCCATCCATTGCTCAACATGGCCCCAAGCCCATTGTGCAATATACTTTTGGCACATGATCTGTGAAAGGGTCAAATTCGCCGGCAAAGCTGGAACAATTGCAGTTGAAGAAAGATAAGCTGTTTTTTCTGCAGCCGTGATCTGCGTTGGCGTCTGGCCGTCGTCGGTGTTACGTGCATTGACGAAGTCGATGTGGGCCGAAATACCATTTTTATAGGCATTCAAGGCTGTAGTCTTATCTCCTTTTTTATAGGCCGCTTCGGCTTTGATAAACTGTAGCTGCGCATAAGTCATGATTGGGAACTTGTTTTTACGCGCGAACAGGTATCTCGCTGGCGTAGTGGTGGTGGCATTGGCCAAAGCCTGTGTAGTATATCCCCAAAGGTTTAGCGGTTGCTGCGAAGCCGTTAGGGCCCCGGTACCAAAAGTTGGCTCTAAACCCCTGTAAACACCATCTGGTGCCGGTGCCAGCATCCTGCTCATACGAGGGTCAACTACGCCGGTGTACTGGGTACCATCCATGAGGGCTACAATGAATTTGGTTTGTCTTAAACTACCAATGTTATTTCTGGTAGCCGACAGAAAGTTGGCATCGTCGTTTGCACTACCCGCATAAGGGATCAAGGCATCATCTGCATTGCTTACAAAAGAAGCATCAACGGCAGCAATGATATCATCAGGCTTATACAAGGCCGATTTGTTAGAAAGCTGGTTCAAGGTCATGGCCTTTAAGCCATTCGCGAACTTAATCCATTGCGCTCTTTTTCCTTTGTATACAAAGTCTGTTTTGCCCAGATAGCCTTCGTTTACGCCACCATCGGTTCTGTTCAGGTTGGTAATAGCCGCATTGATCAGCCTCAGGGTTTCCTGGTAAGCAAACTCCTGTGTATCGTAATCGAAAGAAGTTCTGCTGGCATCAATGGCCTCTTTAATAATGATCTCGCCATTGCAGTTGGTGGCAGTTAGCCAGCCCCATGCCTTTAAGATCTGAGCCACGCCCAACAAATCCCAACGTTGTTCCTTTTCGGCCTTGTTGGTCATATCAACCAGGTTCTGGCCAAAATCGTAATACGTTGTTTTCCAGATCTGTCCGCCTTGATCTGGCGAACTACCACCTTGGTTATGCCCCATTTTCTCCCAAAGGTCGCCCGATGAAACAGAAGCAAAATTCTGTGTATAACGGCCTATATAGATACCGTCGTATTGAGGTGCAGTAGCCATCCAATGCAACATTGGCGACAAATAAAGATTGGCTTCTACTACTTGTGGCGCATTTGGATTGGTATTGACATCCAAAAACTTCTTACATCCGCTTAGGACAATAAGACCGGCCACCGTAAATGTTATGAATAATTTTTTCATGTTTTAATGCTCTCCTAATTATAAACCAATTTTAATACCGAAGTTGATACCGATAGGAATAGGGAAGTTACCATAATCGATACCTGCAGCTCCCGATCCGCCTACAGCAGCAGTGTTACCGTTAACTACCGGATCTAAACCTGAGTAGTTGGTAATCAGGAACAAGTCTGTACCGGTAACAAAAACGCTTGCACTTTTAACAAACTTCTGTTTGCTCAACAAGGTTTGCGGCAATCTGTATTGCAGGGTTACGTCTTTCAAACGGATCCAGTTAATGTCCTTCTCAATGAACAGCTCTTCGCTCATACCGCTATAATAACTGTTTTGATAGAAAGGCGTTACCGCAATATTGTTTTTGGTTGGATTGGCTGAATTTTCTTTTCCATCCTGCAATACCCCAGTTACAATCCTAGGTGTTAATCGATCCAAGGTCATCATGCTCAAACCTCTTTGGGTCAAGAAATGCTGCGTAGCGTTTAACACATCGCCTCCCTTTCTCATGTCTAACAAGAAAGACAAAGAGAAGTTTTTATAGGTAAAGGTATTGGTTAAGCCGATAGAGAAATCTGGTTGCCTGTCATAGCCTTTTCCAGGTCCCTGAATAAAGATAGAAGACCTTACCGGCAAACCGGTTGCAGGGTTAATCAAAATTTCGCCGTTGTTGTTTCTCAAATAGAAGTAACCAGTTAGCGAACGGGTAGAATAGCCCGGCGAGTTACCGTTTCTGATGTTGCCATATACCCAGGTATCAGACACATACGACTCAGGCAAAGAGTTTGGCAAGGCCAATACGGTACCTTTTGCACTTTCGAAGTTAGCCAATACGTTCCAGCTGAAATCCTTGTTTTTGATTGGCGTACCTCTCAAAGTAAGCTCAATACCTTCGTTGCGGGTTTTGGCACCATTCAGGTTAAACAATACATAACCTGTAGCATAACTGCCCCTGATGTCGTTTACAATCTGATCGGAAGTTTCTTTGCGGTAAACCGTAAAGTCTAAGCCTAAGCGATCGTTGAAGAAAGCCAACTCGGTACCCAACTCATACGAACTTGCAAATTCTGGTTTCAGATCCAAGTTAGGACCAGTAAAACCATAGCCAAAACCGCCGCCTACAGTAGTCTTGCTTTCTAGCGAAGGCACATAAGAATAAGGTCTGGCATCTTTACCTACGTTGGCAAAAGCCGCTCTGATTTTACCAGAAGTAAAGATTTTGCTTAGGCCATCTTTAAATGCTGGCACATCGGTAAACACAAAACTTGCCGATACCGAAGGATAGAAGAATGAATTTGCACCAATAGGAATGGTCGAAGTCCAGTCGTTCCTGCCGGTTGCTGTTAAATACAAATAGTTTTTATAGTTTAAGGTTGCCCTTCCGAACAAACTGAACAATCTTCTTTGTGTAATTGTCGATTTTGCATTCCTTAAAGTTGGCGTAGTATTGTTGATAGATACGAAATTCGGATCTAAAAACCCTTCGCCATATTGCGAATCGATCGATGATTTCAAGTCTTGGATGGCATTACCCAAGGTAGCGTCGATAGACAAATCGCTGGTGATTTTTTGCGAGGTCAGGTTCAGCAAGTTTTGGATGTTCATGTTGCGCGTGTTATCGTTTGCAATATCCATGATACCCTGACGGCTAAAGCCCCTAGAACTTTCTGGATGGCTTAACAACAGGTTTCGGTTGTTGTACACATCAAACCCGATGTTAGACTTGAAGTTCAGCCATTTTACCGGCGTAACCGTAAAGCCGAAGTTTGAAGTGATCCTGTTTTGGATCGAGTTGATCTTGTTCTTATTTACGTTAAAATAAGGGTTCTCGATTTCAGAAGTCAAATCTGTTGCCGTAGTAAACCTTCTTCTGGTACCCGCTGGGGTGAGGTAGTCTTTGGCATTGTCTTCTTGTGGCCAAAGCAATAAACCAATTAGCGGACCGCCCGAACCTTTAAAAGGCTGGTTGTTTACCGCGTAAGTATAGTTCATCGAAAGGTCTACTTTTAACCAATCGTTGATTTTGCCATTGGTTGAACCATTTAAGGTAAAACGTTGATAGTCTGAGTTCGGCACTACACCGTTTTGATCGGTATATGAACTCGAAACACGATAGGTAACATCCTGACCGCCACCATCAAAAGACAAGTTGTGTTTTTGGGTAAGCGCTGTTTGGAAAAAGCCGTCGATATTGTTGTACAGCACGGTTCCAGGCGCATAAGCCGGACCAAAATACTGCAAAGTACCTGCGCTGGCTACACCGCCGGTTCCCAAACCATAAACGCCTTGTATTTCTGGCTGCGTACTGGTTTTTTCAATACGGAAACTGTTGCTGTAGTTGATCGATCCTTTACCGGCCTTACCTCTTTTGGTGGTGATCACGATGGCTCCGTTAGCTGCATCGATACCATAAAGCGCAGCGGCCTCTGGACCTTTCAATACAACCAGGCTCTCGATGTCTTCAGGGTTGATATCGGCAGCGCGGTTCGTAAAGTCGACACCCCTATTAGAAAACGCCGTATTAGAGCTGTTATCTGAATAGAACGCCGAGGTATTCAGCGTTTTATTGTCGATAGGCAAACCATCTACCACAAATAAGGGCTGGTTGCTGCCGCTGATCGAACTTACACCCCTGATGGTAATCGAGGTTGATGCCCCCGGAACACCTGAAGAGCTGGTTACCTCTACCCCGGCAATCCTGCCTTGCAGGGCGTTGATAAAGTTTTCTCTTTGGGTATCGGCCAAATCCTGGCCTTTTACTTCCTGTTGTGCGGTACCCAAAGATTTTTTAGAAACCTTTTGGCCCAGGGCCGTTACCACAACTTCGTTAAGTGATTTAGAATCTGGAACTAAAGCTACGTTGATTACAGTGCTTGAGCCCACTGTCTTTTCTTGGGTAGTTAAACCCAAATAGATGAATTGAAGTACATCTCCTTGTTTGGTTTTGATCGAGTACATTCCCGCCGGACTAGTCTGCACGGCTGTTTCGGTTCCTTTGATCTTTACCGTAGCACCCGGAATAGGCAGGTTATCCTCCGTAGAGGTTACCTTTCCCGTAACCGTTATCTGCTGGGCCATTACTTGAATAGCCAACAAAAACGTGCCCAAAAACAGCATGAGTAGTTTTTTTTTCATAAACGCCAATTTGGTTAATAATTTAAGTTTTGTTTGTTGCTTTTTTATCTTGCCGAAAACACGCAGTAACACGCAAAATAACAATTGTCAAGTAAATATGATAAATGTTTTTCAGTAAAAAAAGAAAACAAGTAACTATTTTGATAAGGTTCTGCAAACTTTTATTGCACAAACCAGCAAAAACCCGCAGGATATTTTTATTTTCATATATTTATATCTTTAGCCACTCCAAACAGCTATATCTATGTTAAAAAAAGAAAGACACGATTTTATTATGCGCCAGATCAACCTGCACAACAGGGTGCTCACTTCAGACCTGGTCCAGTTGCTCAACGTTTCTGAAGACACCATCCGCAGAGACTTACAGGAAATGTCGGATGACAACCTGTTATATAAGGTACACGGCGGCGCACTTTCCAAATCGTACCACTCTTCTTTTGACGACAGCACGGTTTACGCCAAAGAAGCCAAAATAGCCATTGCCAAAAAAACAATTCCGCTCATTAAGGACGGCATGGTGATCCTTACCGGAGGCGGAACCACGATCATAGAACTGGTGAAGCAATTGCCAGAGAGCTTACAGGCCACTTTTTTCACCATTAGTCCGTTAGTGGCCGTAGAGCTGGCCAAATATACCCGCATTGAGGTTATCCTCATTGGCGGGCTTTTTTCCAAAAACTCGCAGATTACCTACGGTGGCCACGTCATCAACCAGCTTTCTGAAATCAATGCCGACCTGTGCCTGATGGGAACCAGCGCCCTGCACCCGCAAGATGGCCTAACCGATACCGACTGGGAAATCAACCAGTTGAAAAAAACGATGCTGAGCTGTTCCAGAAAATCAGCTGTATTGTGTATTTCAGAGAAGCTGAATATTTCGCTAAGGCTAAAAGTGGCTTCGCTGGAAAATATAGACTACTTGGTTACCGAACTGGAAGCTAAAGCTCCCCAATTGGCCAACTATACGGCCAAATCGCTACAGATACTATAAGGTATGATTAGGCGGGCAGACAGATTTTGCCCATGCACACTGATGGCACGCCTTCGCGGGCACCAAAATTGATCGGTTTCCCAGCCAGGGTTTCGTTGGCCAGCAATGCAAACAGCACAGCCTCCTTGGCATCCGGGTCAATTCCCAGCGCATCTGTTGTGCCAAAGCGCGCCATCGGCAAGGCCTCTTTCAAAAGCTGCACCAGCAAAGGATTATGCATGCCTCCACCACTCATGATAATGCTTGGATGCTTCACCGAACCCATTGTTCTTTGAACAGCCTGCACAATTCCCCTGGCCGAAAAGTGGCAAAGCGTAGCCAGTACATCTTCATGGGCCAGGTTTAAGGTATCACTTTGCGTTTGGGCCTTTTGCAGATAAGCCATGTTGAATAATTCTGGACCCGTTGTTTTGGGGAAATCGGCATTAAAGAACTTGTTATCCAGCAAGGCTTCCAACAGTTTTTGATTAGCCTGGCCACTTTTGGCCATAGTGGCATCCTCGTCATAATATAGGCCCGGATAATGCAGCTGTATGTATTGGTCCATCAAGGTATTGCCTGGGCCAACATCGGTAGAAAAGACCTTGCTGGCATCTTTATCGCCTGGCAGATAGGTAAAATTGGCAATGCCGCCAATGTTGAGCATGAGCCTGTCTTCGCCCATTGCCGAAAAAACAAGGTAATCGCCATACACGGCCAAAGGGGCACCTTCACCACCGGCAGACAGGTGCTTTTGCCTAAAATCGGCTAGGGTAATGATCCCTGTTTTAACGGCAATATGATCCCCATCGCCAATTTGCAGGGTAGCATTCGGATAGCCTTCTTGTCCATGCAGCGATTTGGGCGCATGAAAAATAGTTTGGCCATGGCTGGCAATGGCATCTACGCTTTCAGGCTCTATTCTCCATTGGGCCAAAGCTTCCAAAATCATTTCGGCATGCTTAATGCCTACCAACTCATTGAGCAGGCATACTTTTTCCAAATCGGCATCTTTTCTTGAAAATATGCTCTTAATAGCTGCCTTAAAAGCATCGGTATAGGGCAAAGTTGTAAAATGAAGCAACTCCACTTCGGTTTCCCGCCCGCTGTTGCGGCACAGACATAGGGCAATATCCAAGCCATCGAGCGAGGTACCCGACATCAGGCCTATAATTTTGCGTTCTTGTTGCTGGGCAATCTGGTAAAGACGGGCAAGCTGCTGGTTCATGGCATTAAATTTCGATAAAGGTAAATAGCGCAAACGTATTCGCAGCAAATTTTATCATGCTTTTTAAAAATACTCTATATATTTACTGCTCCGTTCACTAAACAACACAGATTAATGGCAAGATTAAATCTTTTAGAAGAAACGAGGTTCGAAAAACTACCTGTAACTGTATTCAAAACCCCGAAAGAAGCATCCTTAAACGTAGCCAATCGCATTGCGAACATCATTAAGGAAAAACAAAAAAACAATTTACCAGCCGTTTTGGGCCTAGCTACCGGCGCTACGCCAATTGCTGTTTATGCCGAATTGGTACGCCTGCACAAAGAAGAAGGGCTGAGCTTTAAAAATGTAATAACCTTCAATTTGGATGAGTATTACCCTATGCAGCCTAATGCCGCGCAGAGCTATGTAACCTTTATGAACGAAAACCTGTTCGATCATATCGATATCGAAAAGAAAAACGTACATATTCCTGATGGCACCTTAAAACTGGAGGAAATTCCCGCATTTTGTTTGGAATATGAGCGAAAAATCGGAGAATTGGGTGGTTTGGATATCCAGATCCTGGGTATCGGACGTACCGGCCACATCGGTTTTAACGAGCCTGGTTCGGCACCAAACTCTGGAACACGATTGGTTACCCTGGATGATTTGACCCGCAGAGATGCGGCCAGAGACTTTGGTGGCAAATCTTTTGTGCCGACCAAAGCCATTACCATGGGTATCGGCACCATTTTTAAGGCCCGCGAGATCATACTCATGGCTTGGAACAAGAAAAAAGCCCCGATCATCAAAAAAGCAGTAGAAGGTGAAATATCAAGCGATGTGCCTGCCACCTACTTGCAGCTTTCTGATAACGTAGAATTTATTTTAGATGAGGATGCCGCCTGCCTGTTGACCCGCTTTGATACGCCTTGGCTGGTAAAAGACTGTGTATGGACAGAGGAACTGACCAGAAAAGCCGTAATCTGGCTGGCCAACACCTTGGGCAAACCCGTACTTAAACTAACCGAAGACGATTTTAACAACAACGGGATGGCCCAACTAGCCCTGGAAAAAGGTCCGGTTTACAACATCAACATCCATATTTTCAACAAACTGCAACATACCATTACCGGATGGCCGGGAGGAAAACCCAACGCCGACGACAGCCAAAGGCCAGAAAGGGCCGAGCCTGCCAAAAAGAGAGTGGTTATTTTCTCGCCACACCCTGATGATGACGTAATTTCGATGGGCGGTACATTTATCCGTTTGGTTGACCAGCACCATGATGTACACGTGGCCTACCAAACTTCGGGCAATACGGCCGTTTGGGACGACGATGTACTGCGCTTTGTGGAGTTCAACATCGATTTTGCCGAAAGAATGGGCATCGAACAACCTGAAATGAAGGAGGTTTACGACAAAATGCGCAAATTTATTGAGCACAAGAAGCCTAATCAGGTCGATACGCCAGAAATACAAAGCGTAAAAGGCCTTATCAGAAAAGGCGAAGCCATTGCAGGAGCCCGTTATTGCGGTTTGGAAGATGATCATATCCACTTTATGGCCTTGCCATTCTACGAAAGCGGCAAAAACCAAAAAAATCCAGTTACCGAAGCCGATGTGCTGTTGACCATGGAGCTGCTGCAAAAAATAAAACCTCACCAGGTTTTTGCCGCCGGCGACTTTGAAGACCCGCATGGTACGCATATCGTTTGCTTCAACATTATACTCGAAGCTTTAAGACGCTTGCAGAAAACCGAAGAATGGGTAAAAGACTGCTGGCTGTGGATGTACCGTGGTGCATGGCTCGAATTCGAAACCTACGAGATCGAAATGGCCGTACCGTTGAGTCCGCAAGAGGTTGAACGCAAAAAATTCGCCATCTTTAAACACCAGTCGCAAAAAGACAGGGCAGTATTTCCAGGCGACGATGCCAGGGAGTTCTGGCAAAGAGCCGAAGACAGAAATAGGGAAACTGCCAAGGCTTATGATGATTTAGGTCTCGCCGACTACGAAGCCATGGAAGCTTTTGTAAGGTACAAGTTCTAGAAAACCTCCCTTGCGAAGTTAGAGATTCGCAATCCTGACATCCGAAGTGTTATTTGTGACTAGCATTTAAAACTTCGGATGTTTTTTTTGGAATTTATCTATATTAGTTCTCAATCTCCTTATTTATAAATTTCAAAAAATGGAAACCAAAGCCCAGCGGTTATTATCGCTTGATTTTTTTCGTGGCCTTACCGTGGCCACCATGATTTTAGTGAACAATCCCGGCGACTGGGGGCATATCTATGCGCCTTTAGAGCATGCCGAATGGAACGGATGCACGCCAACCGACCTGGTGTTTCCTTTTTTTCTTTTTATTGTGGGGGTCTCTATTGCCTACGCCATGGGCAGCAAGAAAACCGACCCCAAAAACCATGGGCAGCTCCTCAGAAAAGCTTTCAGGCGGATGATCACCCTCTTTGCACTGGGCTTTATCTTGGCCATTTTCCCTAGAAACTTCCACGATTTTAACCTGATCGAATCGCTAAAACATGTACGCATACCCGGCGTACTGCAACGCATTTCGGTTGTTTTCTTTATTTCGACCTTTGTTTTTCTCAAACAATCCGAAAAGAATATTTTCAGGACCATTATTTTGATACTCGTGGCCTACTGGGCTTTGATGACGTTTGTACCGGTTCCAGATTTCGGGCCTGCCAACCTGGAAAAAGAAACCAATCTGGGCGCATGGCTCGACCGTACACTATTAACCGAGGCCCATTTATGGAAATCAGCTAAAACCTGGGATCCAGAAGGCATTTTAAGCACTTTACCAGCCATTGGCACCAGCCTTTTTGGGGTATTGGTTGGCGTTTACCTGAAGCGCAAAGACATAGAGGCGGCCACTAAGGTAGCATGGTTGTTTGCCGTAGGGTTGTTGTGCGTAATGGCCGGGTTGCTTTGGGATCTCGAGTTCCCCATCAACAAGTCGTTATGGACGAGCTCTTATGTGCTGTACACCGGTGGCTTGGCTACCATTGGCTTGGCCCTATCCTACTGGATTATAGACATCAATCAATATAACCGCTTTACCAAGCCTTTTGTGGTTTATGGGGTAAATGCCATAACGGTATTTTTCTTGACCGGACTAACGCCACGTTTGTTCAACATGATTAAAATCGACATGCCCGATGGCTCCAAATTAGGTGCTTTGAGCTGGTTCTATCAAAAATTCTTTCCTCCCTATTTTTCGCCGATCAATGCGTCATTGGCTTATGCAATTGTTTTCATCCTGTTTTGGTATGTTATCCTCTGGATCATGTACAAGAAGAATATTATTATTAAAGTGTAACTATTTAAACCCAAACGCTACTAACTTAACAAACGCGTTACTTGACTAATTTTATAAAACAAGCCATGAAAAACCATTATCAGATTCTGACATGGGGGCTGGTAGCTTTGCTATTTGCCCAACCAGCAATTGCCCAGCAAAAAGCACCGGCCAAAAAACCGGCGGCAACCAAAACCACCGCAAAGGCTCCAACCAGTGCCTTGATTCCAAACGACCCCAATGTAAAAATTGGTACGTTACCCAATGGACTAACCTACTACATCCGCAAAAACGCCGAGCCTAAAAAAAGGGCTGAG
>JBCNPG010000419.1:0-3644 GCA_039593445.1 Pedobacter sp. | reverse complement strand
GGGGCTGTTATCGCAGCGGGCGCTACCTGAACAATTTTAAAATCAAATCATCCAGCGGAAGCAGGTTGGTGCTTGAAAACCTGGCCGATCAGCGCGAATGCGTATTGGTGCTGAAGGAGCCAATTACCTGCGTCCCTAAAGAATTGTAATCCTAAACAGATGAAAAAATTAAATTTATTGAAAAAAATGGCCATTGCTTTTGCCTTGGCTTATGTTCCTTTTACTGCTGGTGCATGGGGCGTATTGGGTCATCGTATTGTTGGCGAAGTGGCCGACTATTACCTCAGCCCTAAGGCGCGCAAAGCAGTACAACAGATTTTGGGAACCGAAAGCATGGCCATTACAGCCAATTGGGCCGATTTTATCAAGTCGGACACCAGCTATAACTACCTGAGCAATTGGCATTATGTAAATCTACCTGAAGGATTGTCGCAAAGCGATGTATTCAGTTTCCTGGATCATCAACCGGGACCGAATATCTACAATAAAACCAACGAGATGATCGCGGTGCTTAAAAATCCGAAAAGCACTGCCGAGCAAAAGAAATTGGCCCTAAGAATGGTCATCCACCTAATGGGCGATATGCACCAGCCGATGCATACTGCCAGAAAAGACGATTTGGGTGGTAATAAGATTTTGTTGACTTGGTTTGGCGAAAAGTCTAACCTGCACCGTGTATGGGACGAAGGATTGGTAGATTTTCAGCAATTGAGCTATACCGAATATTCCAAGGCCATTAATCATCCAACGGCATTGCAACTGGGCGCTTGGCAAAAAGCCAGTTTAAAAGACTGTGTTTATGAGTCGTACCAGATCTGCAACAAGATTTATGCAACAGGCGTTAAAAACGACGACAAATTGAGCTATAGATACAATTTTGATTGGATCGATACCCTAAACGAACAATTGCTCAAAGGCGGCATCCGTTTAGCCAAGGTTTTAAACGATATCTACAAATAGTTTTTTAACGGCATGAAGATCCTGATGGTTTGCCTGGGCAACATTTGCCGTTCGCCTTTGGCCGAAGGAATTATGCGCCATTTGGTCAACGAACAGCACCTGGACTGGCAAATTGCTTCGGCAGGTACGGGTAACTGGCATGTAGGGCAGGCGCCAGATCGGAGAAGCATAGCCATTGCCCAAAACTTCGGCTACGATATTTCGGCCCAGCGCGCCCAACATTTTAACCAATCCATGTTCGAAGCGTTTGATCATATTTTGGTAATGGACAGGAACAATCTTAAAACTGTATTGGCTTTGGCCAGTACAGTTGCACAACGCCAAAAAGTGAAGTTGTTCCTGGATGACGATGAAGTAGCCGATCCCTATTACGATAATGCGCTTTTCGAACCAGTGTGTGCGCAGATCGAGAAACGCTGCAAAGAACTTATAGCCGCATTTAAAGCCTAACGTACCCTTGCGAAGTTTTTGAAACTTCGCAAGGGTATTCCTCTACCTTTCGCCTTTCTGCCCTTTACCTTCCTCTCTTGTTCCCTGGGTTAAATAAATATAATTGAACATGCAGAACGAGGCCACTGCACCAAAGGTATGCCACAAAAAATGTGTACCTGTACTTAGCCACTCCCATTTATCGGCAATGCGAAACGTAAGCGCAATGACGAAAGCCAGTAAGGCCATCCCTACCCATTTGCCGTTTTTCCATCGGGTGCTGATCAGGTAGCCCAATACCGGAAGCAATACCAAGGCGGCCATCATGGCATAGTTGATATTGATGAACAATTGGATGTTGTGGGCTGCAACCATGTTCCTGAAAAAAAATTGAAAAGCCACATAGGCCAGCACCAAGAGCACGGCATAGTACCACCTGAATAGCTGAGCCAAGAAATAAACCCCAGCCGATATGCACAGCAACATAATTGGCATCCAATCCATCATGATAAATATGCGCCACTGCCTAAAGGCGTGGTAGGTTGTGCCGCCAATGCCACCGATATAAAGCAATACCAGGCAATAGGTTAAAAATGCATGCGATTTGTAGTCCTTCCAAAGCCTGATGGTCCAGTAAAAAGCAATGGCCAGAAAGAAACAGGAAGTAATGGCATTGAGAGGCTCCGGAAAAAGATGCTGTAGGTTGGTTTCCGTGTAAAGCGTGCCACCGTCGGGCGGGCGTTGAAGTGCTAGCATAACAATGATGGATTTCTTTTAGAAACGCAGCGCGATTCCAAATGTTTTGATTTATTTTTATGAACGCGTACAATCGACAAAATTGCGCCTTTAAAATACTCAATAGCTCAAGCAAATGCAAAACCCACAGCTGTTTATGGTTCTTTTAGGTTGCCGGCCGGCCAGGAGGCATACCCAACAACACGATGTTTTTTTTGGCATAGCCAACTCCCTTAAAGAACTGGTTCCGGAAATGGTAGAATTTTGGCCAGAGGCAAAAGGCAAGATCCATATCGATGCCTGGCGCGTAGTGAGCAAAGTGGGTAATTATAAGGTAGAAGTGGTTGAAAAAGAAAGCGCGAAAACCGATCCCAACAGCCTGTTCTTTATCAACCTTGGGGGCTATCGCAAAAACGAGTTCGACGAGTTGCATTATAAGATATTGGTGGTATCAGACCAAAAAGCGGTAGCCATTGCGGCGGCCAAGGAGACGGCATTTTATAAGCATACCTGGTTTGATGGCGCCTCGTCGCATATTGACGATAAGTATGGCGTAGATGTAGACGATATCCTCGAAATAGAAGACATTTTGAGTTCGGCCACCAAAAAAAGATACAGCCTGAAATTTACGCCGGGCAACATCGAAGCCGAAGACGAGATTACCTTGGGCTATTTTCCTTTGGCCAAGATTGCAAAGGGGGAAATCTAGCGTAAATACATGCGAAGTTTGCAAAACTTCGCATGCGTATGGGCTATTTATGTTGCAGGCTGCATATGGCTGCTGATGGCAATCCTGTTCCAGGCATTGATGGTAACAGCCACCATGATCAGTTGGGCAATGTAATGCTCATCAAACAGGGCTTTCGCCTTTTGATAGGTTTCTTCCGAAAGCCCACCATTGGCAATCAGCGCCATTTCCTCGGCCAGGGCCAAAACAACCCTTTCCTCTTCGTTAAACAGGTTGGTTTCGCGCCAGGCGTTCAAAAGATATATCCTTTGCTCGGTTTCGCCATATTTGCGGGCGTCTTTGGTGTGCATGTCGATGCAAAACGCACAACCGTTAATTTGCGAGGTCCTGATTTTGATCAGCTCCTTGTGCATTTTGTCAACTTTGGTCGTGGCCAGGTAGTTTTCCAATCCGATCATAGCTTTGTAGCCTTCCGGTTCTAGTACCGCAATATTAAATCTTGGGGTCATAACTTTATTTTTTAAATGATGAACCAAAGTTAGGTGGGTTTAAACGGCAAAAACTTAAACCAGTTTAAGATGGCCCTGGAAAATGCCGGGATATCCCCTCCCCGGCTGGCGGGTTCCAACACCTCGGTCTACATGGGGGTGAACTCCGACGACTACGCCAAGTTACTGCTCGAAGATTTGCCCAATGTTGGCGCTCACATGGGCGTGGGTACGGCCTATTGCGGGATCCCGAGCCGCATCTCGTATATCCTGGATCTCATGGGACCCAGCGTGGCCTTGGATGCCGCGTGCGCGTCCTCCCTGGTGGCCGTGCACCACGCCCG
>JBCNPG010000418.1:0-3644 GCA_039593445.1 Pedobacter sp. | reverse complement strand
CGCATTTTTACAAAGAATGCTGATTGATGCCCCTTCTTATGATTACGAAAAAGATGAAGATGTGAAAAAAGACTCTACCCAAAATCAAGGCTGTTCTAAAAAAGAAGCCATAAAAAAAGGCCCGAATAGGGCCTTATGTATTTTTTGAAAATCGTGTTGCGGATTTGCAGTTAGCAGTTGCGCATACTGGCCATTCAACAATTGACCTGTTTTTTTGGATGGTTAAAGCGCTTCAGAAACGACTTCTTTTACTTCGGGAACCATACGTTGCAACAGGTTTTGGATCCCTGATTTCAAGGTAATGGTTGATGATGGACAGCCGCTGCAAGAACCTCTCAATTCTACGGTTACTACGCCTTCGTCAAAAGATTTGTAGCTGATGGCGCCACCGTCTTGCTCAACTGCCGGGCGAACATAGTCGTGCAGGATCTGTTGGATTTTGATCTCGATGTCGCTGCCTTCAAAATTTGGGGCTTCTTCGGCTGTGTTTTCCTTGATTTTCAGTTCGGCTTCAACTGCACCTTTAACAAATTCCTTTAAAATCGCTTCGATATCGCTCCAATCTGCATCGTCTGTTTTGGTAATGGTTACAAAGTTGCTGGCAAAGAATACGCCGTTCACAAAGTTGAATTTAAACAGTTCTTTGGCAAAAGGAGAGTGTTCAGCGCTTTCTTTTGTTGCAAAATCCTCGCTGCCATTAATCAAAAGTTTATTGACCATAAACTTCATGGTAGCTGGGTTCGGGGTCTGCTCGGTATATACGTTGATTGTCATTGTCTGATGAATTTAGATTACAAAAATAAATCAAATGCCGCTAGACTGTTGTCTGTTTTAGGTCAATTTAAGCAAATCTGAACGATTTGCAAAGAAACCGTTTCGCTCCGTTTTAAACATTAAGGATAAGATACAGTATTTTAGAGCTCGTCTCCGGTCTTAGTTTTCAGCTTTCCATCTGCATTTATCCTTAGAAACATTAAGAAGTGAAGACGAATTAAGTATGGGAAGTCATTTTATAGCTCATCCCAGCCTTTGGTCTTTAGTCTCTCCGCATGCTGCTTAAAATATGCCTGTATAATTAAAAGGTGTAATCTGCTTCAATTCGGCTTTGATGGCTTCGTTCACTTCCAGCTCGTCGATAAATGCAGCCATGGTTTCGGCAGTAATTTTTTGGTTGGTTCTGGTGAGTGCCTTTAATGTCTCGTAAGGATTTGGATAAGCTTCTCTTCTCAGCACGTTTTGGATAGCTTCGGCTACAACGGCCCAATTGTTTTCCAAATCGGCGGCGATTGCATCGTTGTTCAATATGATTTTGTTCAATCCTTTGTGGGTAGAACTGATCGCAATGATGGTATGAGCCATAGGTACGCCCATGTTTCTCAATACGGTCGAGTCGGTTAAATCGCGCTGCAAACGAGAGATAGGCAGTTTAGCTGCAAAAAACTCGAACAGGGCATTGGCTACACCGGCATTGCCTTCGGCATTTTCAAAATCGATAGGATTTACCTTATGTGGCATGGCCGATGAACCCACCTCGCCGGCTTTGATCTTCTGCTTGAAGTAGTTTTTAGAAATATAAGCCCAAATATCGCGGTCTAAATCGATAATGATGTTATTGATGCGTTTCAAGGCATCGCATTGGGCAGCAAACTGATCATAATGTTCAATTTGGGTTGTATATTGGGCACGGTTCAATCCCAAGATCTGGTTCACGAAGTTGTTCGAAAAATCTACCCAGTTGATTTTGGGGTAAGCAATATGGTGTGCATTGAAATTGCCGGTAGCACCGCCAAATTTAGCGCTGTGCGGAATGCCTTTCAAAGCATGCAACTGTACATTTAAACGCTCGGCAAAAACCATAAACTCCTTGCCCAGTTTGGTTGGCGATGCTGGTTGACCATGCGTATGTGCCAACAAAGGCACTTCGGCCCATTCGTTGGCCAGATCGCTGATTTTTCCGATAAGTTCGGTCAGTGCCGGATAATAAGCCTCTTCCAGTGCAATTTTAAAGCTGTAGGGAATGGCAGTGTTGTTTACGTCTTGAGACGTTAAGCCAAAATGGATAAATTCCTTATAAGCTTGCAGGCCCAATTCGTCGAATTTGGTTTTGATAAAGTATTCTACAGCCTTTACATCGTGGTTGGTAATGCTTTCGGTATCCTTAACTATTTGTGCATCGGCATCGGTAAATTGTTGGTGTATGGCACGAAGTTTTGGGAAAAGCGTTGGATCGAATTGCTCCAGTCCTGGTATTTTGGCTTCGCATAAGGCAATAAAATATTCGATCTCTACAAAGATTCGGTATTTGATCAGGGCAGACTCAGAGAAATAGGCAGCCAGTTTATCGGTTGTTTTTCTGTAGCGCCCATCAATTGGAGAGATGGCCTGGAGCGGAGATAAATTCATGTCGAAAGGAAAATTGATACAGCCGCAAAGGTAGCATTTATCAGGCATTTATGGTAGGGGCGGGAAGATTAAAAATGCCTGTGAATCAAAAAAGCCGTAGAAATTTTCTACGGCTTTTTTATGCGTTTAAAAACTATTGACTAGTGTTTAGCAGCTTCTTTAACTGAATCAGCAGCTTTTTTAGCAGTGTCAACAGCAGCTTTAGCAGTGTCAACAGCAGCTTTAGCTGAATCTACAGCAGCGTTAGCTGAATCGATAGCAGTTGAATCAGCAGCAGTTTCTTTTTTCTCTGAGTTACAAGCAACTACTGATAAAGATAAAGCTAGGGCCAAGAAACCGAATTTGAATAAGTTTTTCATTTTAATTTTCTGTTTAAATAATTAATTAATTTTACTCTTAATACCGCAAAGGTAAAAAGGTAACCCTGCAAATGTAAAAAAAAGTTAAATTATTTTTTTTCGGCTTTTTTCGTGGTGTCAGTAAGGTTTTTGGTGGTGTCGGCTTTTAAAGAATCTACTTGGGGCGAGTCGATCGAGGTGCTGTCCTTTAAATTTTGATCGCCTTTTTTAGGTTTGCCAAAATCGCAAGCCACCAATGATACGCCCAATGCCAAGGCCATAAAGCCAAATTTGATTACTTTTTTCATGTTGTTTTCGTTTAAAATAATGAATAGGTTTTTGTCATTAATGCACGGAATTTTAAAAGGTGACCCCGAAAATATTTTTATTTTTTTACAGGTTACAATTGGCATAATTTGGTATTAAAGCTTGGCGTTAAGTGATGGAAATGTGGGCTCGGCCGACAAAGAAGATCGCTGTTTTGCCACAAAAAATAATTTTTTTGGCTATCATTGGGTTACCATTCACGTTTAAATGTATTAATTGGTGAGTATTAAGTTAAGCAGTTCAGTTCCAACAGATAGAGAAGTAGTATTAGGTATACTCAACAACTCAGAAGAAGCGCTAAACAAATTGTATGCGGGCTATTTCCCGATGGTGCTTCAATTTATTCTGAACAATAATGGCGATGAAGACGATGCAAAAGATGTATACCAGGAAGCCATCATTGTATTGTACAATAAGATCAAGAGTGGCAATTTTGAGCTCAGCAGCAAGCTAAAAACCTATTTGTATTCGGTAAGTCGGCGCATCTGGTTAAAAAAGCTGACGCAGCAGAGCAAGAAGACCAATAACATTGCCGATTTTGAAGACGTTCTGGCCATAGATGAAGATGTAGAGCAG
>JBCNPG010000417.1:0-3645 GCA_039593445.1 Pedobacter sp. | reverse complement strand
TTATGCACGCATTACTCGCTATTTGCAAGATGGGTCGGTAGAAAAATGGCACTTGACCCTACATGATACCGGTGGCAGGCTGCAAGCGGTTTTCATGCTGCCTCAACAGACGGCCTCTTTCAAGATCGATTTTTATTCCCTTAACAAAGACGATGAGCAAGCGGGCCAAAGCAGATTGGTTTATGAAAAAGATAGTGGAAAACCGGTAAAAGGCGCTTACCTGGATTCTTTTTTCAGCGATAAGGTAGATAGTTTATTCCGATTGGAGGTTTCTGGTCATCCCGATCATTATTATGCCTATGCCCGGATGATGAATGTAGTGGCCATGATCAAGGATCCTGAAGCCGCAAAAGTTCAAATCAATAGCCTTTTGAAGGAATTGGATCTTTTGGTTGCGCAACATGCCGAAGCTAGGAACGATGCAGGCTTGATGGCGGCCCATTGTGTCGGGCTGGCGAAAACCAATCGTTTACAGGAAGCCAAAACCTATCTCCATCGATTGTTAGAGCGATACCCTGCAAAGGCCGAAACCGCTTTCGCCTTTAGCATTTACAATTATGAAAACTACAAAGCCACCAATCTGCAACTGGAAGAGGATGTGCAGGCCAAGCTCAAAAAGATTTACATCGATTATCCGAACGCAGCTATTTGTGCCGATGCGAATGCTTTCGAATACCTACGCACTGATGCCAGTATACCGACCAGCGCTTTCGAAAAAGTGATTAGGCCCCTGTTGGCTACGGATCAATTGCCATATTATGCCTTGGGCCATTTGCCAGAATTGTACTTGAGCCGTCATGAAAAACTGGATACCGCCAAGCAATTGTTGCTGAACGCCATCAAACGTTTTCAGGACGGCAGCATTCAGCACCAGTTTAGGCTAAACCATGGGCACTATCAAATGTATGTGTCTAATCTTTTGATGGACCTAGCCAAAGTCAATGCCCTGCAACGCGATTTTCAGGATGCCATCATCAACCTGTCGGCGGCCATCCAAGTGATCGGAGGGCACAGTGCAGAAGGTAATTTTATGCCGGAAATGCTCCAACAACGGGCTAAATCATTCGAAGCGCTTGGCCAGCTCAATTTGGCGCTGGAAGATTATAAGCGTTTATATCAGATCGGAGCGGCAAACGTAGTGCAAGACTTGGAACGCCTGTATCCGCTCTGCAATGTAAAACAACCAACTTTTTCCGATTTTTTAGCAGCGCTCAAAGCCAAAGAAGGCCAATCAAAGGACCAAAAAACAATGCTCCATTTTACAGGTACAGCAATGGACGGCAACATAGTGAGCCTTTCCGATTTAAAAGGCAAAATAGTCGTGGTTAATATTTGGGGAATTGGCTGCGGTCCCTGCATTGCCGAAATGCCCGAACTGAATAAATTGGTAAAAGAATATGCCAATCGCAAAGAGGTTGTGTTTTTGGCCATTACAGCCGACAAGAAAGAAGACCTGCTCCAATTCCTGAAAACCAGGAAGTTCGATTACAAGGTAATTAATGGAGTAAAAAATATTGCCGAAACTTTCAATACCAATGCTTTGCCGGTGCATGTGGTTATCGGAAAAAATGGAGAAGTGATCAACCGGTCTATCGGTGCCCGTGAAAATATCAGAACTTATCTCAAATCGGTAATCGACGCCAGCTTATAGTCTATTTCAATACAAAATAGCCAAGGGCGAGCCAGGCCAAACCCTTGGCTAAAAAGAAAATGAAGCCCCAGAAACCAAATCTTTTGGCCCATTTTTTTATTTTTTCTTTGCTTTCTGGTTTCATATGCAATAAAGCAGGTTTTGTGGTGCCTATAGTTCGTTGGCGGCCAGTTTCCGTACCGAAATGATCTTGTAGGCCTTAATGCCGTCGGGCATTTCCCAGTTGATCAAGTCGCCGGTTTGGTAGCCCAGCAAAGCTATGCTGATAGGGGCAAAGATAGATACTTTCTGCTGTTTTATATCGGCATCTTTGGGCAAAACCAATTTAAAGACAAATTCTTGACCATTAGCTATACTTTCGATCTTAGTTTCTGTGTATAAGGAAACTACGTCGGTTGGCAGCTGCTCATCATCGAATATTTTGGCATTTTTGATTTCTTCTCTCAGGCGCTGTTTGTTATAGTCGCTCATGATGGCTTTTTCTAAATGTTCGCTCAGAAATTTGTAGTCGCTTTTAGACAATAAAATGGATTTGGTGTTCATCTTAAGATAAATTAAAGTGAATGGATGGCCCAATGCAAAGGCATGGCATTAAAATAAGAGGTGGTTATCCCCCGAAATCAAGAAAAAGCTGTAGGATCCGGGGTTTATTGAATGAAGTCTTTACGCTGGTTAAGGGCGATGGGCTTCAATGAAATACCGGTAAAAGGCAATTGGCAAAAGGCAATAGGCATACCTGCTCCGTTCTTCGGGTTGAAGAAGCGGACAATCGTTTCAAGTATGTTCCCTTTGCTCATGGCCACAAATATGGCTTTGTTATTTGTGAAAAGCAAAAAAAGGAAGAAACTTTACAAACGACGGATGCTGCTTCAAAAGCCAAAGCCTGCATTCGTTCAATAAATGCAGGCTTCGGTTATAAGGAAGTATGAAGCTGTTAGCTAGGCCAAATCGAAACGATCAAGGTTCATGACCTTGTTCCAGGCGGCTACAAAATCGTTCACGAATTTTTGTTGTGCATCGGCACTGCCGTAAACCTCGGCAAGCGCCCTTAATTCGGCATTCGATCCGAATACCAGATCGGCACGGGTAGCGGTCCATTTGGTTTCGCCGGTGTTGCGGTCGCTGCCTTCAAAGAGTTCTTTATCGTCGCTTATGGCTTTCCAAGCTGTGCCCATATCAAGCAGGTTGATAAAGAAATCGTTGGTTAATACCTGTTTGCGTTTCGTGAAAACGCCGTGTTGGCTTCCATCAAAATTGATGTCCAGTACACGCAGTCCACCAATCAATATAGTAAGTTCTGGCGCGGTGAGCGTTAATAATTGAGCCCTGTCGATTAGTAGAGCTTCTGTTGAAACCGGATATTTGGTTTTTCTGTAGTTGCGGAAACCATCGGCGGCCGGTTCCAAAACCGCAAAAGAATCGATATCTGTCTGTTCTTGCGAGGCATCTGTACGGCCAGGCGTAAATGGCACCTCAATGGCATGGCCTGCATCTTTTGCCGCTTTTTCCACCCCGGCACATCCGGCTAATACGATCAAATCGGCAAGCGATACTTTTTTGCCTCCATTTTGTGGCGCATTAAATTCGCTTTGGATCGCATCAAGCTTAGCTAAGACCTTAGCCAATTGCGTAGGGTTATTGACCAGCCAATATCTTTGAGGGGCCAAACGAATACGCGCACCGTTGGCACCACCACGCTTGTCGGAACCACGGAAAGTGGAAGCCGAAGCCCAGGCGGTAGATACCAGTTCAGAAACCGATAGGCCTGAAGCTAATATTTTCGACTTTAAAGCCGCGATGTCGTTGCCATCAATTAGGGCATGGTCTACCTTTGGAAGTGGATCTTGCCAAATAAGTTCTTCGCTAGGCACTTCCGGACCTAAGTAACGTGAAACAGGTCCCATATCGCGGTGGGTTAGTTTAAACCAGGCGCGGGCAAAGGCTTCGGCAAACTCATCAGGATTTTCTAAAAAGCGTCTGGATATCTTTTCGTA
>JBCNPG010000416.1:0-3645 GCA_039593445.1 Pedobacter sp. | reverse complement strand
ACTCTTTCCTATTGGCATTGTTCACCGAATCTTTAGGAATGTAGCCATCCCTAACGGCAAAACGAACCAGCTGCGCCCTGCGCGGGAAAATGTTCTCTACCTCGGTATTGCTCAGGTTGATGGCATCGAACCGGGCCAACATCGGATCGAGCTCGGCATCGGGCTGGTTGCCTTCCAGTTGTTGCTCAAACCATTTTTCAAGTCCCATTTTAACCACGGCATCCACGTCGCCAGGCCGGGCACCATAGCTGAAACGGCTGAGCAAATGAGCCGCAGCCTGCTGTTCGGTTAAGCCAGCCTGTTTGTAGGGAAGCACAAACTTCTCCTTACCACGGGAATTTACAAACGAAGAAAAAACAATAGCCAACCCAAACGCAAGTAGGCAAAAGTAGAAATGGTGAATTCGCTGTTTCATATTTCAGGACAATTACCATGCTATGACAAGAGAAAAACGATAAAGATTAATCACAACATACAAAAAACCAAAAACTTAACATTGGATGTCTCAAACTTCGCCAATACCCCTAAAAAACAAAACCCCGCACCGATGAAAAATCGGGACGGGGCTGGCTATTAAGCATTTGCAAGCGTTATTTAATGATCAAAGTGCTGATAGAGTGGGCTTCGGTCACCGTTTCGGCAGCTTGCCCAGCTACCCATAGCTGGTAAGGCAATTTTTGGTCGGTTGTATTCATCACAACTACCACGATCGAACCATCTGGATTTTGGAAGGCAGTGCTGCTCAATAGGGTACGGCTCGGCGCACTGATAATTCTTTTTGCTCCGGGCTTGATGTATTTTGAAAAATGGCCGATGTAATAGAAAGAGTTGGTGTACATCAATTTACCCGATTTCAGGTCGGCATGTACCGGCGCAAAGCAGAAATTGCCTACATGGTTTGGTCCGCCGTTTTCGTCGAGCAGGATGTTCCAATCGGTCCAGGCCACGGTACCTGCATTAAAATCGTTGATCATCGATAAGCCGTAGCGTTCGCCAAGGCTCCAATCGTTGATGCGGTCTAAGCTGAATTTCTCTACGCAGCCTTCGGTAAAAATCAATTGTTTGCTTGGGAAAGCCTCTTTTACCCTTTTCAGGTTTTCGAAGTTCTGGTTGCTGCCCGTCCAGGTCTCATACCAGTGGAAGCCGATTCCCCAAAGGTATTTTTCGGTTTGCGGATCGCTGAATAGGGTCGAAGCCCTTTGGTACATCAAGTCGCGGTTATGATCCCAACCAATCAGTTTTTTGCCAGCCATGCCATTTTTATGCAAGGTTGGTCCCAAAAAGTTCTTGATAAAATCTCTTTCTTCTTCGGCGGTATAGATGCACGATTCCCAGCGTTGCGTAGCCATCGGTTCGTTCTGTACGGTTAAGCCCCAAACCGGCATGCCTTCTTTCTCGTAGGCCTGGATAAACTTGATGTAATAATTGGCCCACGACTGCTGGAAGGCTGGCAATAAAGAGCCGCCCTTAAGCATGCTGTTATTGCTTTTCATCCAAGCCGGCGGACTCCAGGGGCTTACAAAAAGGTTAACCTTTCCGGCCGTTGCCTGCGCCTGTTTAATCAATGGGATCTTGAACTTGCGGTCGTGGTCGATGTTAAAGGTTTTCAGCTCCTTATCACCTTCGGCCACATAAGTATAGGTATCGCTCGAAAAATCGCAACTGTTGATGTTGGTGCGTACCACGGTATAGCCGATGCCTTTGTTTTTATCGTAATAGGCCGTAAGCAGTTCCTGCTGGGTGGCTTTGGGCAATTTGGCAAATACTTCTGCCGAGGCATCGGTAATGGCACCTCCTACGCCAATAAAGGTCTGAAAGGTTTTGTTGGGGTCGACAAAAACGCTGGTTTGTGTTTCTAGGGGCTGTTTGGCAGGCTTAAAGCTCAATACAGCGGTCTCTTGCATGGGTTTTCCTTCACCTTTCACCGTACTGTAAACGGTTACTTTTTTATTGGCAATGGCAATGGCTTTCTTTTGTTGTGCAAAAGAAATGGTACTGCTCAACAGCACAGCAGCAAGCAAGGCAATTTTCGGGTACTTGTTCATATCTTTTAAATGGTTTGCAAAGGCAATTTGCTGAATTTAATTGCTTAAAACAACAAATTACCCATTTTCTGTGTAAAAAGTACACCAAGTTACAATCCTCTTACAGATTATGACGACAAAAACTGCGCAAACGTTTGCCTTATAGGCCTTCGCTAACGACTACCTCCTCCATTTTCGACGCGCCCTGTTGGTTGCTTTTTTGAGCAATCATCTTGCTTACACGATACATGAGGAAGATACTGAGGATGGAAATAACCACGATTACGTAGCCTACCACATCGTAATTTTGTAATGGACCAGCTTTACCTTGTTGCTGAACTACAATCATTCCGGCAATTGTAGAGGCAACACCACCTGCAATTTGCTGTAAAGAGGTGTTGATGCTCATAAACGACCCTCTTTGTTCTATAGATGGTACTGCACTCGTTAATGCCGAGGAAGGTACCATACGGCTCATGACCCCCATCATAATCATAATGTTAAAAACCAGTACTAGCCAAAAAGGAGTTGGACCTAAATTAGTATACACAACACACATAACCATCATCCAAACCGTAGCAAAAGCAAAAATCTTAAACTTACTTATTTTATCGCTTAAGATACCAATCAAAGGCATGATCACAACCGAAATTATTCCAGATACTACAGATAATGCGATCAACTCCTTAAAAGAAATTTTGAGGTTGTTGATGGCAAAGGCACTACCAAAAGGCATCATCATAAAACCGCCAATAGATAATAAAGCGGTGGCCATAAAACCAATCCGGTTTCTACGTTCTTTAAGTGTATGCCACAAGTGCATAACCGCTGATTTATCCCGTTGCACCAATAAATGGGCATTTACTGGCCTAAGCATTAGCAGGATAGCAGTAACAATTAATACAGCCAAAGAGGCCACCATTAAAAACGGGGCTTCCCAACTCCATTTACCGGCTATATACAAACCGAGAGGCACGCCAAGTACTTGACTGGCACCAAAACCCATCTGGATAAAGCCCATTACTCGCCCACGTTGCTGCAGAGCAAAAATATCGGCTATAATAGCCATAGAAATGGAGCCGATTACCCCGCCAAATATGCCAGTAATAATTCGAGCAGCAATTAGTTGCTCATAAGTTTGGGCAAGTCCGCAGAAAAAGGTTCCTCCAATGAAGCCTGTATAAAAGAAGATCAATAATTTTTTGCGATCAAAACGGTCGGCAAAGAAAGCAGTCAGGAATCCAGAAATACCTGCACTATAAGCATAAGAAGACACCACCTTACTAAAAGCAGGAGGATCCAAGCTCATCGACTTCATCAGCATATCGCCCAATGGCGACATGATCATAAAATCGAGGATGACCGTAAATTGGGTAATGGCCAATAAAAAAATCACCAGCTTCTGATAGCCGGTTAAGGGGATGATTTCTTGTTGTTTCATTTGTTGGTTAGGTTAATTCGCAGCAGAAGTGCCCCTGCTGGTTAATCAGTTCTATAATTTGCTGGTGTGTTAGGGTATACGATGTTAATAACAACTTTGCCTGATAGGATGAAATGGTTATTTCCTGCGGTGCATCTTGATCTGCCTGATGCATGTAACTCGAATCATTCAATAAAGTTT
>JBCNPG010000415.1:0-3653 GCA_039593445.1 Pedobacter sp. | reverse complement strand
CTGGCAGTTGATGTAGAAAGCTTTAAAACCTATCTCAAAAACAAAAAAGAAACCGACTATGAAGGCATCTGGGAAACTGCACCCTACAAAATCGGGATCAAGAAGGTAAACAACGAATATATAGGTTTCATTGTCGAATCGGGTGCGCCCAGCTGGACCAAAGGACAGGTAAAGCTTAAAATTACGCCTGGTACCGATTCTACCAACACCGTTTTTTACATGAGGGACCACTCGCCGGTTAAATCGACGAGCATTACGATGACGGGCAAAAATAACCTGCAGATCGGCAATTTTTCCTTGAAAAGAAGCTATCCGGTACTTCAGGACGATAAGATCTATACCGCTTATTTTAAACTGCTAAGCTCATCAAAGCCTTACCTCGAGCAGCTGAATCCTACTACGCTTTATTTCAGGATCCCTTCATTCCAGCCTCAGCAAAAAAAGGCTATCGATAGCGTAATCAAAGCCAACAAGGCCAAAATCGTGAAAACACCTAATTTGATCATCGATATCAGAAGCGGCACCGGTGGCGGCGACAGAAGTTTCCAAGGCTTATTGCCTTTTATCAGTACCAATCCGACACGTACAGTTGGGGTTGAATATTGGTCGACCAAGCTCAACAACCAGCGGATGCTGGATTTTGTTAACAAAACCGAGTATGCCTTTAGCGAGGAAGAAAAGAAATGGGCCAAGGAAAGCTATGAAACACTGGAGAAAAAGCTGGGCCAATTTGTAAACCTCAACAAGGGCGTGGTGAGCATCGACACGGTTAAATCAGCCGGAATTTTCCCTAAAAACGTTGGCATTATCATTAACGGCGGCAACGGCAGTACCGACGAGCAGTTTTTGTTGGTTGCCAAACAAAGCAAAAAGGTAAAGCTATTTGGCACCACTACTTTTGGTGTGCTCGACATTTCGAACATGTATTTTGTCGATTCGCCCTGCAAGGAATTTGAATTGGGTTATGCATTGACCAGAAGCATGAGGATACCAGATTTTACCATCGATTCGAAAGGCATACAGCCTGATTATTTCATGGACAGGAGCATTCCGCCTTATCAATGGGTAGAAGAGGTAAATAAGATCTTGAACCAAAAATAGCATCAACTATTCTGCTGTCGATCCGAATTAAAAGCCCATGGTTCTTGAAAACCATGGGCTTTTGTAGTAATTTAGCATCGGTATGCTACAAAAACTTTCTATTCGCAATTATGCGCTGATCGACAGCCTCGACATCGAATTTGACCAGGGATTAAATATCATTACCGGCGAAACCGGAGCCGGAAAATCGATTATCTTAGGTGCATTATCACTCATTTTAGGTCAGCGGGCAGAAAGCAGGTACTTTTTTAATCAAGACAAAAAATGTGTGATCGAAGGTACTTTTGTACTGGCCAACGATCAGTTGAAAGGCTTGTTTGAAGAAAACGACCTCGATTTTTTTAAAGAAGGCATTTTGAGGCGCGAAATTTCCATCGACGGCAAATCGAGGGCTTTCGTAAATGATACGCCGGTTAATTTGGGCCTGTTGAAACAGATTGGCGAATCGCTGATCGACATCCATTCGCAGCATGCCACCCAGGAAATCAATAATCCCGATTTTCAATTGTTGCTGGTCGACTCTTTAGCTGATCACGCCGCACTCCTATCCCGCTACAGGGCTGGATTTAAGCAACTGAAAAAAAATCAGCAGTTGCTCAAAGAACTTACCCAAAAAGCCAACGAGGCACGCAGCAGGCAGGACTATGAACAGTTTTTATATAACGAACTGGAACAAGCCCAACTACAGCCCCATGAACAGGAAGAGCTGGAGCAGGAATTGGAACGATTAAACCATGCCGAAGGAATTAAAAGAAGCCTGCTAACCGCAAATGCCCTGCTGAGCGAAAACGAAGGCAATGCCATCGACCTGCTTAAAGAGGCTTCCACACAGCTTGGCCATGTAGAAAGATACGATCCAGCCATTAGCGCTTTGTACGAACGCCTTAAATCAAGCATCATCGAAATCAAGGATATCGTAGCAGAAACTGCAGGCATTGAAGAAAATACGGCGCATAGTGCCGAAAGGCTGGAACAGGTACAACAACGCTTAGACATACTTTACAGCCTACAACAAAAACACCGCGTAGCCAACAACGCCGAATTGCTTGCCCTGCAACAGGAGCTGGAAGCCAACCTCAACCAGTTGCTTTCTTCGGATGAACAGATTGAAAGCCTGCAAAACGACATCAAACAGCTGACCGATGTACTTTACCTACAGGCGAAGGAACTGAGCAAAAACAGAAAAACCGCTAGCGAACTGGCTGCCAATGAAACCACCAAGACCTTAAAACGGGTTGGCATGCCTCATGCAAAGCTGGTGCTGGATCAGCAAGAACTGGCCGAATTGAACAAAGATGGCCTGGATCAAATTACCTTGCTCTTTACGGCCAATGCAGGTCAGGCCCCTGGACCAGTCAACAAGATTGCATCTGGTGGCGAGCTGTCGCGATTGATGTTGGCCATTAAGGCGCTACTGGCCAAACATACCTCATTGCCTACCCTGATCTTCGACGAAATTGACACAGGCATTTCGGGCGAAACCGCACTGAAAGTTGGAGAAGTGATTGCCGACCTGGGCAAAAACATGCAGGTACTTTCCATTACCCACCTGCCACAAATCGCAGCCAAGGGCCAATCGCATTATTTTGTGTATAAAAATGAGGCCAGCGACAAAACAACCACTGGCATTAGAAAACTAAGTACAGAAGAAAGGGTTGCCGCCATTGCCGAAATGCTGAGCGGGAAAAATCCTGGCGAATCGGCAATGCAAAATGCGAGAGAATTGTTGGGCTAGTGATCGGATTTCGGGGACATAACTATTTCAGCCTATCAAAATGAAGCCAGTGATCAAACAACCACTGGCTTTGCAAACTAACCCCAAAAGAAAATAATTGTAGCCATCGCCAAATGCCATTGGCAAAAATCGGGCAATTGGCAACGCTAAATGCGAGCGCATGGCTGACCAAAACAGCAGCTATTTGCTCCTTACGCCCAAAGGATCGGTTTGCACACTCTCCTTGCCTCTCGCATCGATAATGCTTAACGTATAGAAATAAGTTGTTTCCTTTTCTACGCTCTTATCTAAGAAATCTTTTTCGCTGGCGCTGAGTTCCCTGAGCAATTGCAGTTCTCCATTAACCTTGCCCCTGTAAATTTTGACTTTGGTTAACGGTATGCCTAAGGGATTGTTCCAAGTCAATGCGATGCCATCGGCTTGTGCCAGCGCAATGACATTGTTGGGTGGCATTAGTTTTTGTGCATTGTAATGCACGGTGGCTACCTGGCTTAATGCGCCTACATCTGCACCCTCATTACCAATCCCCTTGCATTGAATGTAATACGCATAATGATGTCCCTCGGCCAAAGTGCTGTCTACATATGAATTGGTTTCCGGCAAAAGATCGGCTATTTTTTTCATTTCGCCATAATTCGCTTCGTTTTCCAGCTTTTCGCTCCGGTAAACGGTATAACCCGAGATATTGTTTTCTTTGGTCATGTCGTTCCAAAATACCAAAGCTTGTTCCTTGCTGAGCTGCGCCCTTACTTTTGCCGGAACCGGGATTTGCCCACTTAACATGACCGATGCCCTTTCGCCTGGCGCACTGATTTCA
>JBCNPG010000414.1:0-3655 GCA_039593445.1 Pedobacter sp. | reverse complement strand
GCTGCGGCTCAATCCGACAGACCATGTATTGGAAATAGGAAGCGGCTGGGGTGCCAATGCCATTTTTATGGCTAAAAATTATGGTTGTAGGGTTACATCGGTTACCATTTCGAAAGCGCAGCAAAAACTGGCCCAGCAACGGGTTGCCGAAGCCGGTTTGGCCGATAGGGTAGAGATCGTGATTAAGGATTACCGCAACATCGAAGGGCAATACGATAAGATCGTATCGGTAGAAATGCTTGAAGCCGTAGGCCATAACTATTACGAAACCTATTTTGCCAAATGCAATGAGGTGCTCAAAAAAGACGGAATTTTGGCCTTTCAGGTAATCACCAGTCCGGATAGCCGTTACGAAAGTCTACGTAATGGCGTAGACTGGATCCAAAAACATATTTTTCCTGGATCGCTGCTGCCTTCGGTGGCACAGCTCAACAAAGCCATCAACAAAACCAGCGAGCTTACCTTGGTAGATCTTAAAGATTTGGGATTGGATTATGCACGGACCCTCAAACTATGGTTCGAAGCTTTTAACCACAAGCTTAGCGAGGTAAAGGCGCTGGGTTTCGACGATCGTTTTATCCGCAAATGGAATTATTACCTCAACTATTGCGAGGCTGCTTTCGAAATGCGGAACATCAACGTGATGCAGATGGTGTATGCAAGGCCGAATAATACAGTGAGATAGCACACTTGCTAAGTTAACGTCATTCGAAAACTTAGCAAGTAAGCTTATCCGTTAGTTTCTTCTTGGCCCTCTTCTGTGGAATTTTTTCTTGTTAGGCTTGCTTCCTGCGCCTTTTGAGTCCTTTTGCGGCTGACGTACCACCTCTTTTTTAGCCAGCATGCCTTGCCAGCTTAGCGGATAGGGGTGGTCTTCTACGATGGGAATGACCCGTTTAATGAGCTTATGGATATCGATCAGGTATTCGTTCTCCTCGCCATCCACAAAAGAAATGGCCGTGCCGCTGGCACCCGCCCTGCCTGTACGGCCAATGCGGTGTACATAGGTTTCTGGAATGTTTGGCAGATCGTAATTGAAAACATATTGTAAATCGTCGATGTCTATTCCCCTGGCGGCAATATCGGTGGCCACCAAAACCCTCAGTTCTCGGTCTTTAAAGCTATTCAAGGCACGTTGGCGGGCATTCTGCGATTTGTCGCCGTGAATGGCCGCGGCTTTGATACCCAATTTGGTTAAATCCTTCGCAATGCGATCGGCCCCATGTTTGGTTCTTGTGAAAACCAGTGCATGGTCGATGTTCAGCTCATCGAGCAGATGTTTTAAGAGTTTCTTCTTGTCGGGCTTGTCCACAAAATAAACCGATTGGTTGATGGTTTCGGCGGTAGAAGAAACCGGAGTCACTTCAACCGTAACAGGATCTTGGAGAATGGTATTGGCCAATTTCTGGATCTCGGGAGGCATGGTTGCCGAAAAGAAAAGTGTTTGCCTTTTCTCTGGAAGCTTGGCCACCACTCTTTTCACATCGTGGATAAAGCCCATGTCGAGCATGCGATCAGCCTCATCGAGTACAAAAATTTCGATTTCCTTGAGGCTGATATAGCCTTGGTTCATCAAATCGAGCAGACGGCCTGGGGTTGCCACCAAAATATCTACGCCTTTTTTAAGGGCATCTACCTGTGGCTGCTGGCCAACGCCACCAAAAATAACCAGGTTTTTGAGGTTTACGTTTCTGCCATAGGCATTAAAGCTTTCCTGGATCTGAATGGCCAATTCGCGGGTAGGTGTAAGCACCAGGGCCTTGATAGCCCTTTTGTTGGTGTTGAGGTGGCGCATGTGCAAGATCTGCAGCATAGGGATGGCAAAGGCGGCCGTTTTGCCGGTTCCGGTTTGCGCACAGCCCAATAAATCCTTGATTTTTAATATGCTAGGGATTGCTTTTTCCTGTATAGGGGTAGGTTGGGTATAACCCTCGGTTTCAAGCGCCTTTAAAATAGGCGGAATGAGTCTTAAATCTGTAAATAACAAAGTATGTATGTTTAGTGTAAATCGAAGAAGCTAGAACAATCATTGCGGGAAAGACTAACTTGCGAGTTGCTTTAAATGATTAAAGAAATTCTGCTTCGTGCTGCAAATGTACTAAAAATATACCAGTCGCCCATAAGTTTCGGATGCTAGGCCTATTATTGCCTATTTTTGATTAACGACATTATTAGAGTCAACCTAATAATTGAGCGTCTAATAAACGGCTGCGCTCGCCCTGATGATTTTTAAAACTGCCAACTGTGAACACAAAACTACCTATGGAAATCCCAAAGTACAATGTTCCATGTTTCTTTGGTGTCTTGATAGGTACTGATAACCTCAAAGCCCATGCGTTGGTGTATTTTTAACGACAGCAGGTTGCGGGTAGAAATTTCGGTTACGCAAAGCTGATATTCTTGGTCTACCAAATCCTTGGTGGCATGGTAAAGCTTGCTCAATAGGCCCTTGCCCCTGAAATTTTGGTCGACGCATACCTGCCCGCCAACAATGTATCGGTAACTCGTTAAGGCCTTTCCTTTGTAAATGCAGCGCTCAAACGCATCAAACATCGGAACGATACTGGGGATGATCGATTTCATGTTGGCCGTCATAGCCAAATTATAGCCTACCACTTCATCGTTGGCAAGCGCAACCACTTGCGGGAGTTCTGCGGCCAAGGTTTGGAGCAGCTCCATATTATGTTCGGCAAATACAAAGCCTTGCTGCTGTTGCGCGGCTGGACTAAGCGCAGTGTAGATGTTTTTTTGCTGAAGTGCCAATATGCCTTCAAAATGCTGGTCGGTTGTAGCAGCCTTAAATTGTATGTCCATGATTGATGAATTACACCTGCGAAGATTTTAAAAATTTGCAGGTGTCTTTGTTATGATAAACGCAAAATTAACGCATTTTAATATGGATAGATCGCAAATTGCCAACAGCAAACTCCTTCATTTCTTCTCTTGAAAGCGGCTAAAAAACAACAGCGCCAATAAACATAGCGTAAAACCCACTACGCCACTTAGGCGCAAACCATAATCATGACCAGGATCTTTCCCGTAAATGGTGAGCATGGCAAAAATGGTGATGCCTAGGGTTTGCCCCAGTTTTACAAAAAGGTATTTAATGGCAAAGTACATGCCTTCGTGGTTTTCGCCTGTTTCCTGAGCATCTTTTTGGGCAATATCGGCCAATATGGCGTTGGGCAAAATACCAAGCGCCGCTAGCGGAAAAGAAGCGAAAACAACCAAAATATACATTTGGTTGGCCGGTTGGAAAGGCAGTTTTCCCAAAAAGAAAATGGTTACGAAGATCAGGCTTAAAATGCCAAAGGCGATCAATACCAATGCCTTTTTGCCAAATTTTTTTGAACCATAATTGATAAAGGGATAAAAAACCAACGATAGCACTACCATCAGGCCCATAAACATTCCCCCATCAGAATCGGGCAGGCCCAATAACACGGTCACAAAGTATAGCAGTCCGCTCGACATCAGGCTCAAAGCCGTATAATAGGCAAAATCGGAAATCAGGTAATATTTGAAGTTTGAATTCCTGAAAGTGTTTTTTATGGCCGGCCATAAAGGCGTATGCGTAGGTTTGCTTGCTACGTATTCCCGCTCATTGATCCAAAGGATGGGCAGGATCATCACCAGGCCAGAAAAGACGCTCAAC
>JBCNPG010000413.1:0-3655 GCA_039593445.1 Pedobacter sp. | reverse complement strand
CCAGCATGATTTTCCGGAATTTATTTACGAAAAGAACATCAAAATAAAAATCAGCGGTTGCATGAATTCTTGCGGTCAGCATGGTTTGGCCGAAATTGGTTTCCATGGCAGCTCGCTTAAAGCAGCAGGAAAGGTAGTGCCTGCCGTACAGGTAATGCTGGGCGGCGGTACCGTAGGCAATGGGATAGGCCGTGTGGCCGAGCGTGTAATCAAAGTGCCTTCCAAAAGGGCGGGCTTGGTGTTGCATGCCCTGTTAAACGATTTTAAGGCCGATGGCAAAGAGGAGACTTTCCATGGTTATTACGATAGAAAAGGCAAGGATTATTTCTACCAGCTATTAAAGCCTTTGGCCGATTTAAGCGATTTGCAAGCTGCCGATTTTGTGGATTGGGGTCATGAAGAGACTTTTGAAACTGCCATTGGCGTAGGCGAATGTGCGGGAGTGGTAATCGATCTGGTGGCTACCTTGCTGCTCGAAGCCGAAGAAAAACTGGGCTGGGCTACACAGGCCCTGGCTCGTGGCGCTTATGCCGATTCGATTTATCATACCTACAGCGTATTGGTTAGCGCCGCCAAGTCTTTGTTGCTCGATAAAGGCATCAACAGCAGTACACAGATTGGGGTAATCAAGGAGTTTGATGCCCAGTACGTAGCAAGCGGAGAGTTTGCTTTTGAGCCGAGCTTTCAGGAAATCGCCTTGCAAATCAACAAAAATGAGCCTAGTCAAGCTTTTGCCGAAAGTTATTTGGCGGTCGCACAACAATTTTTAACACAAATCAAAACCAAGAGGGAGGTAACGGCATGAGCAATTTAAAAGTAGAGAGAGAACCTAAAATAACCCTTTTAGGCGCAGGTCCTGGCGATCCGGATTTGCTGACTCTAAAGGGCGTAAAGGCTTTGCAAACAGCAGACGTAGTGCTTTATGATGCGCTAATCAATGAAGCTTTGCTTGCTTATGCGCCCGAAACGGCCATCAAAATCTATGTGGGCAAACGTTCTGGCGAACATTCGTACGAACAGGATGCCATCAATAAGCTGATGATAGATTATGCCCTCAACTTTGGCCATGTGGTGCGCCTAAAAGGAGGCGATCCTTTTGTATTTGGCAGGGGCTATGAAGAACTTGATTTCGCCGATTCGTACCATATTCCCGTAAGCGTTATTCCTGGGATTTCGAGTGCCATAGGCGTGCCGGGGCTGCAACAGATTCCGGTAACCCATCGTGGCCTAAGCGAGAGCTTTTGGGTCATTACCGGTACCACCACTTCAGGCGCTATTTCGGCCGATATTTTTCAGGCCGCCCATTCAAACGCTACGGTAATCATCTTGATGGGCTTGAAAAAATTGGCACAGATTGTTGCGGTTTTTGAAAAAGCGGGCAAAGACCAGCTTCCGGTAGCCGTAATCCAGAATGGTTCGGCGGCTGATGAAAAATTTGTCGTTGGCAAAGTCAACACGATTGTGGATATCGTCAAAAAAGAGAAGATCGAAGCACCGGCTCTTTTGGTTTTTGGTGAGGTGGTTGCGTTGCATCCGGCATTTAAAACATTGATCCAATCTTATGCAAACATTGCCTAGCCTTCAAGAAAACCCGCTTGCCCTCGAAGAAAAAGGCAACCAGCTGTTTCCGGTTTTTATAAAACTGAACCAGTTGCGTACGCTGTTGGTTGGAGCAGGCCATGTGGGTTTGGAAAAGCTGCAGGCCATTATTGGCAATAGCAAACAGGCACAGGTAACTGTTGTGGCCGAAAAGGTTTTGCCAGCTGTACTGGCCTTGCAACAGGAGCATCCTTATTTAACCATCAAGCAAAAATCCTTTGAACTGGCAGACCTGGAAGCAGCGGACATTGTTTTTGCGGCCACCAACGATAACGAGTTCAATCTGCAGCTAAGGATCGCGGCCCATCAAAAAGGGCTGCTCATTAATGTGGCCGACCAGCCAGCACTTTGCGATTTTTATTTGGGATCTATTGTCCAAAAAGGCGACCTGAAAATAGCCATTTCTACCAACGGCAAATCGCCCACCATTGCCAAGCGCCTAAAGCAAGTTCTTAACGAGAACCTGCCCGGCGAATTGGAAGAAACGCTCATCAACATGAATACCCTGCGCCAAAGCCTGAATGGCGATTTTGCCAAAAAGGTAAAAAAGCTGAACAAGGTAACCGAGATTTTGGTGAAGCCCCGCAAAAGCTTTTGGGAAGCCCATATCAAATGGATGATTTGGCTGGCCAGTGTTTTGTTGATCGGTACAGCTGGGTTAACGCTTTGGAATACAGAACCCGAGTTTCAGCATTTTCTCATCAACATCGATCCGCTATTTTATTGGTTTTTTGGGGCTGGTTTTGTGTTTGCCATGATTGATGGCGCCATTGGCATGTCGTATGGCGTAACCTCGGCTTCGTTTTCGCTGGCCATGGGCTTGCCACCGGCTTCGGCCAGTATGGCCATCCACATTTCGGAAGTAATGAGCAATGGCATTGCCGGTTGGATGCACTACCGCATGGGCAATGTGAACTGGAAACTGTTCAGGATCCTGATTATTCCGGCCATTATCGGTGCTGTTTTGGGCGCCTACCTTTTATCGTCGCTAGAACATTACAGCAAATACACCAAACCCATCGTTGCGGTTTATACATTGATCTTGGGTGGCATCATCTTGATGAAGGCCTTTAACGTGAAAAGAAAAAAGGCCGAACACAAAATCAAAAAGATTGGCCTTCTTGGTTTTTTTGGTGGTTTTATCGATGCGGCTTTCGGCGGAGGCTGGGGTTCGATCGTACTCTCGAGCCTCATTGCAGGTGGCAGGCATCCCTTGTTCTCTTTAGGTACGGTAAAAATCAGCCGTTTTTTTATCGCCACGCTCAGTTCGCTTACTTTTTTTACCATGTTGGGAGGCAAGCATTGGGAGGCCGTTGTAGGCCTGATTATCGGCAGCGCTTTGGCCGCACCGATAGCTGCCAAGGTTTCCAATCGTATTTCGGCCAAAACTATTATGGTGGCAGTAGGCATCATCGTAATGGCCGTGAGCCTGCGTAGCGTGGTCTCTTTTGTCTTAAAATTGATTTAGTGAAGATGGATATCGCAACAATAAAAGCACAATTGACAGGTTTGGACCCGGTAGCGCAATTAGCCTTGCTGGCCAATTTGTTTCCGAATAAAATCGTGTTTTCGACCAGTTTTGGCTGGGAAGACCAGGTGGTTACCCATCTTATTTTCGAAAATAATTTGCCCATTAAGGTTTTTACGCTCGAAACGGGAAGGTTGTTTCCAGAAACCTATTACGTATGGAACAGAACGCTAGAAATCTACGGTAAGCCCATCGAAGCCTATTATCCGCAAAACGAACTGCTGCAGCAACTGGTGAGCGTTAAAGGACCCAATAGTTTTTACGAATCGGTCGAGAACAGAAAAGAGTGCTGTTACATCCGCAAAATAGAACCGTTGCAAAGGGCATTGGCCGGAAACGAAATCTGGATTACGGGCATCCGTGCCGAACAGAGCTCCAACCGTGAGCATATGGACAACATCGAATGGGACGGAGGCAATCAGCTGATCAAATTTCACCCCTTATTCCATTGGTCGCTCGAAGAAGTGAAAGCCTACATCAAGCAACATCATATTGTGTACAACACGCTGCACGACAAAGGTTTTCCGA
>JBCNPG010000412.1:0-3655 GCA_039593445.1 Pedobacter sp. | reverse complement strand
CCAGGTTATGGACTGAGCCTGCCCAAAAGCCTTCTGGTGATGAAGAAATGTGTTGGCAAATACAGAATTCCCGAACCTACGCGCCTGGCACATGAAGTGGTAAACGAATTTAGAACCGGAAAATTGAAAGCCGGGTTCCGGTTTGTTGAACAAATTCCAGAACTATTTTGAACCTTATAACCCAAATCAACTATTTTTACGGCATGACAACTAAAAAATCAACCCTAGGCTTCATATTCGTTACCATTTTAATCGATTGTATTGGATTTGGCATCATTATTCCAGTCATGCCAAATCTGGTTAGGGAACTTTCAGGAAAATCGTTAGCCGTAGCATCAGAATATGGTGGATTGCTATTGGTGGCTTATGCCCTTGCACAGTTTATCTTTTCACCCATTGTAGGTGGCCTAAGCGATAAGTTCGGCAGAAGGCCAATCCTTCTGATCTCTCTATTGGGCCTGGGCATTGATTACATCCTCCTCTCCTTTGCACCAACTATTGCCTGGTTGTTTGTAGGCCGCGTTATTGCCGGAATTACAGGAGCCAGTTTTACAACCGCTATGGCTTATATCGCCGATATCAGCACCCCGGAAAAGAAAGCGCAAAACTTTGGAATGATTGGCGTTGCCTTTGGTATCGGCTTTATTGTCGGACCGTTAATTGGTGGCCTGTGTAGCCATTTTGGGCTACGTGTTCCTTTTATGGTAGCGGCGGGATTGGCACTCTTGAACTGGCTGTATGGCTACTTTATCCTGCCAGAATCCCTGGCCAAGGAAAAAAGACGTGAATTTTCTTGGAAAAGAGCAAATCCTGTTGGTTCGTTGGTTAGTGTCTCTAAATATCCAACCATTATCGGATTGATCTTTGCCTTGCTGCTGCTTTATATCGCCAGCCACTCTGTACAGTCTAACTGGGGCTATTATGTAATGGAGAAGTTCAATTGGAACGAAGATATGATCGGCTATTCGTTAGCGGTTGTGGGTTTTGCCGTTGCCATTGTACAGGGAGGCCTCATTAGGATCATTATCCCCAAAATAGGCAATAAAAAGGCAATCATTTTTGGCATGACCATGTATATTATCGGCTTTACCTGTTTTGCTTTTGCGCCCAACGGTATCATGATGATGATTTTTATTCTTCCCTATTGTTTGGCGGGCATTGGAAACCCAGCGATGCAAACGATCATTTCCAATCAGGTGCCCGATAACGCCCAAGGCGAAATTCAGGGCATTCTAACCAGTATGCAAAGTGCAGGCGCCATTATCGGGCCGTTTTCCATGGCTTATATTTTCGCATATTTTATAGAAAAGAGCCATCATATTTATTTTCCTGGTGCACCCTTTATTTTTAGTGCCGCATTAACCCTGATTGCCCTATGCATTATTGTGGCTACGCTAAGAAAACACCATTAGAGCAATTCGTTGGCCAGATTGGCCAGCTCGCTGCGCTCGCCCTTTTGTAAGGTAATGTGCGCATAGAGCGGGTGCTTTTTGGCGTTTTCGATGAGGTAGGAAAGTCCGTTGCTCTCCGAATCGAGGTAAGGCGTATCAATTTGATAGATGTCTCCCGTAAAAACGATCTTGGTGTGCTCCCCTGCGCGCGAAATAATGGTCTTGATTTCGTGTGGAGTGAGATTTTGGGCCTCGTCAACGATAAAAAAGATCTTGGTAATGGTGCGGCCACGAATAAAAGCCAAAGGCGCAATCTCTATTTTTTCGGTGCGGATCAGTTCGTCAATTTTGGCCAGCATCTTGTCGTCGCCGTTAAACTGCTCCTTAATAAACTTGAGGTTGTCCCATATTGGCGCCATGTACGGATCTACCTTGGCTTTTACGTCACCAGGCAAAAAACCGATATCCTTATTGCTAAGCGGTACAATAGGTCTGGTAATGTAAATCTGCCTAAAATCCTTGCGCTGCTCCAATGCACTGGCCAAGGCCAACAAAGTTTTTCCGGTTCCTGCATTGCCTTGTATGGTAACCAGCTTGATGTCGGGATTGAGCAGGGCATCGATGGCAAAAGCCTGTTCTGCATTGCGCGGACAGATATTAAAAACCGGTTCCTGATTTACCAAACGTAGGGTTTTGGTGGTTGCACTATAAGCTGCAATGGCAGTTCTCTTCTTATTTTTTAAGCTGTAGAAATGGTTAGAGTCTTTATAAGGCAGTTCTAGACTAGATGCCTCTACGACCTTATTTCTTTTGATGTCGTCCAAGAGCTCTAGCGGAACATCTTTTAATTCGGTTTTGCCACTGTAAAGTTCATCGGCGTTTTTGATCTTGCCAGTTTCGTAGTCTTCAGCATGGAGATTGAGCGATTTGGCTTTGAGCCTTAGGCAAATGTCTTTAGATACGAGGATGACTTTTTGCTTTGGGTTTTCTTCCTGCAATGCCAGTGCTGTATTTAAGATGCGATGATCGAATTTTCCTTCCCCAAAAAGTTTTTCTGCATCCACGCTTTTAGGGCTTTCGTTCAAGACTACCTTAAACTTGCCTAAGCTGTTCTTGCGCAAGGAAAACCATTCGTTGATCAGGTGTTTTTTTGAAGCCTGGTCTATGATCCTGATAAAGTTTCTGGCTTCGAAGTTACGCGTGTCGTTCCCACTTTTAAAATTGTCGAGTTCTTCTAGCACCAGCACCGGTACGGCCACATCATGTTCCTGAAAATTGTTGACGGCATCGTGATCGTATAGAATAACCGAGGTGTCTAGTACAAATATTTTTTTTGACGGACTGGAATCTGATCTGCTCTTCGTGGACATAACGTAAATTTAAGCTTTATCAGCAAAAAAATAGATTTTTATTGCGCATGCCTTTTTGATATTTAAATATCCCAAAAAGCAAAACGGAGACCTGCCTCTTTCGATTTAGATCTCCGTTTTAACCTTAAAGCTAACCGTAGTTACCTGTAAGGCATCAATACCATACTTGACCTTGTTCGTTGCCGTTTGCTTTCTTGCGAAACCAATCGTCCGTTTTCAAATTCTTGCCAACCTGCTTTACTCCGTAAAATGCCACAAGTTGCAATCATGTTTGATATGAGCTCTTCAAATAAATATGGGCCTTGCGACCTAAGCTTTCGTTAAAATCCATCTGTTCTTTCAAATGATCTGATTTGCGAGTTGCTTTATTCTTTATAAAAATGCCGTCGTTAGACTTTATTTGTTATAAACCGACTTTAGTCTTTCGACGTTCCATCAGATTTGATTTTGCTTTTTGGATGCTCCCAAAAATTTTAGCCTTTCGACTTCATTTCTGTTTTGGATTATCCTATCAAACTGTCAAAGTACTTCGTGATTGATATTGTCTAAGTTAGCAGTAGAAGCAACGCTTGTCAAGAAAAAACGATTTATTTTCTTAACAAGTTATAAACCTTTATGAATGAGTTTATTAACATCTAAAATTGGTACAAAAACCAGTTTTTCATTGCACTAATGGCATTATTGTCTTGAATCGGTGCTTTGTTACCAACAGCCTGATTAACAGGGTTCTTCACAAAACCTTTTCAAAAACGTATTTTTTCGAATCGGAATTCTGCCTATTTTTAGTAGAAGTGCGCTAACTATTGGAATTTTATCTCCTAAAAACGGCTAGCCTTTAGGGTCAAATCTTTAAATTTGTATCATGCTCCAGCAACCCGTTAGAAACATCCAGGA
>JBCNPG010000411.1:0-3659 GCA_039593445.1 Pedobacter sp. | reverse complement strand
GCTTGATAAAAGATGGCTAATCCCAAGCCTTCCAAATGCTTGGCCGCTTTTGCCGCCTCTTTTAAATAGCTTGACTTGCCTGTAAGTTCGTAGGCTTGCAACAGGATGTGTATATAAGTACCCGGCACGTCGTGTTCGCCACCTGCACCTGGAGCTGTTTCGGCCTTAATGATTTCTAAGGTATCCATTTTGTAAAATACCGGCCAATTATATTTAAAATGCCGGGCAACCTTCATGGCATATTTGAGCGAATCAAGAAAAAGCTTTTGGGCTTGCCGATTGCCTTGAAGCGCCAATCGCGAGAGGTTGAGCAAGGGATGGTGCAAATACCATGAATCCATGACATTCGGCTTTTTCTGTTCTTCTTCTTCCTCCAGCTTGTCTTCGGCCGCCGGAAGCCAACGCACAATGGTTCCAAGTTTCTTATCAAAGAAGTTAGGCAGACAAGCAGCTATCACTTCAATGACATCGATTTTCTTACCGCTCCACGTTTCGTAATCGATGAGTGGCAACATGACGGCCAACTGCACCATAATTTCGGGTGGCGTGTTGTAATCGCTCACGTAAGCATTGAAATATTTATATCCGGCAACCTGCGACCAGCAGCCAGGGCTTTCCAAAAGATCTTTAAGGCCCTTTTCCAAAATGGTTGGCCAGTCTTGGTAGCTAGTTTCCGGCTTTGGCATCAGCCTATAGGCGCGGGCCAAAAGATCGATATATGCAGTAGCAACCTGTTCTTCGGTTTTTGGAATTTCAGTATCAAAAACCACTATCGCATCGCTGATTGTTACCTTCTTACTGGCTTTTAACGCCTCGGTACCCACCGGAAGCGCAAAGCCGAGCTCTGGCCAATTTCCGCCAACGGCAGCTGCACAAGAAGCATGAACCTGTTCGCAATACTCGTTTAATGCAGTAAGGTTCTGTAGATAAAGCACTGTTCCTTCAAAAGGGGCACGAAAATAAATGAACCCCGACCTGCCTCCTTCTTGTCCGGCATAAATCTTGCCTGGGTCTGCTGCTAATTGCCCATCAGCTGCATGTACCAAAATATCTCTAGGCCAAAAAGGAATACCCATTTCAGAAGAGGGCAACAAGCTTGCTGTATAATGCAGCACAGGCTGGCTTCCGGTTATGATGCTGATGGAAGCGCCTATCTTTCCTCCCGGGAAAGAAAGCCTGAATTCGGCGCCTGAAGCGGTTTCTTTTACCTCCTCGATTTTCAAATTGCCACCAGGCCAAAAAGCGACCCTGAACCAAAGCCTGCCTCCCGTTTTTTTACTCACCGAGGCCCAAAGCGAATCTCCAGTAGCACAAACAGCGAAAAGATGGTCCAATATGGCTGTATTGTAAATGGGTAGTGGATTTTTTGCCAGTTCAGAAGTTGCTGCAATAGCCCAAGGCGAAGGTTGAATCATAATCTTTTATTGGATTTATGGGTTTAGACCATTTGTTGAAAATTTTGGACACGTTTATTAAAAACCAATCTTTACTTTAGTTTCTAAAAATGAGTGCAGGTGTCGCTTAAGCTGGCCGATGTTCGCCTCATTTACCTGATCCAAAGAAGCATTTAGCGAAAAATGGGCTAACGTCAGATTTTGTAATTCCTTTTGCATCATGATAGTTGGACTGTGCAGGTATTAACAACCATCCAAATCTTCGGTTTAAAAAAGCCTTTCAATTCACACACAACAAGGTTGTAGCTGGTAAAGCAGCAGGCTATCTGATACAGCCTAGTAGCTTCATCAACCTAAACAAGTTCCTCGCTGCAGAAAGCCTTGTATGGCAAAAGCAAATGATTGCCTATATTTGGACATGATCTACGCCAATAAAAAGGTAGCCGTAAAAACCAATATCGCCCAGCAAACTGCACAAATCATTGCCAACGTAAAGGAACTGGAAGCCAAAAACCTGGTCAGCATTACAAATAACGAGGTATTGCTTTATCCCCAGATTTGGAAAGACAAGGCAACGGCGCTCAACTGGATCAAATGCCTTTACCTGTACTGTTGCATCAAAAAGAAAATAAAAGACGGCAACCCGCTTTACTTCAAGCACATCGAAACCAACGAATTGATAGGCAGCATGGTCAATAAAAAGCCAAAGGTTTTAATATTTGGCTAAATAACCGGCCAATCTGTTGCCAAATTGGTTTTAATCCACAATAGTTGGTTTTTGTTAATAATTAAGCCCAACTTATTACACAAATATTATCGTATAGCTAACTTATGGTTGTATTTTTGTTTGTTTGATACCAATAACGTTTTTGGATCAGCACACATCAACCCGCAGCGCTTATGCCTCAACAGAACAAAGCACCCCAAGGCAATATTTTATCCATCGATATCGGTGGCACCAATATCAAGGCTTGCATCCTTAGTCCGCAGGGCAAATTGCTAACCGATTTCAGGAAGACTCCTACTCCCAAAAAATCTACGCCACAGGCCGTTTTGGAGGCTATCGAAAGCCTGACCAAAGACTTATCGGATTTTGGCAAGATCTCCATCGGTTTTCCAGGTTATGTAAAGCTGGGCATTGTACAGACTGCGCCAAATTTGGCTCCAGACCAATGGAATAATGTAGATTTGGCCCAAAAGGTAAGCAACCTGTTTGGCAAGCCTGTTCGCCTCATCAACGATGCCGACCAACAAGGACTGGGCATTGTTAGCGGCAAAGGTTTCGAGATCGTATTTACCTTGGGTACCGGCTTCGGCACTTCTTTATTGTTTGATGGCGAGCTCTTGCCCCATTTGGAGCTTTCGCACCTGCCGGTAAACAAAAAGGAAGACTACGACGACTATATTGGCGACAGGGGCTTTGAAAAAGTGGGCAAAAAGAAATGGAACAAGCGCCTGCAGCATATTATAGCCACCTATAAAACCGTATTCAACTACGACATACTGTACATTGGCGGCGGCAATGCCAACGAAATCAACTTCAAGCTCGACGACAATATTAAACTGGTTTCTAACAAGGACGGCATTAAAGGCGGTGCCAAACTGTGGCAGGCCAAAGAAAAATACCATATACATACTACTTATCCCGATCAAAACAAAAACTGATGAAAGACATTAAGCTGCTCTTCTTGGATATTGGGGGCGTGCTGTTAAGCGATGGCTGGAACCACAAGGCCAGAATGGAAGCGGTAGAGCGGTTCGGCTTAGATCCCATACCTTTCGAAAAAGACCATTCGGTGGCCTTTCCGCTTTTCGAAAATGGGAAGCTAAACCTGGAGCAATACCTCGATTCGGTTATTTTCAATAAGCCGCGTTCATTCAGCAAGGCCGATTTCAGGGAATTTATGTTTTCCAAATCGACCCTGTTGCCCCATTTTCTGCCTTGGCTTATCGAATGGAAGCAAAAAAGTAAGGTCAGGGTTTTTGCCGTGAACAACGAGGGCAAGGAATTTAACGATTACCGGATAGATAAATTTGGCCTCGACCAGCTTTTTGATGCCTTTATCTCTTCTTGCGAAGTGGGCTATTCTAAGCCCGATCCCTGCATATTTAGGTTGGCCTTGGGTATTGCCCATGTAGCGCCAGCGCACTGCCTGTATTTCGACGACAGGGCCATCCACGTAGCCATTGCCAAACAGCTGGGCATTAAGGCCTTTGTACACGAAGGCTTCGAACAAAGTAAAACAATTTTAGAAAGTATAAATC
>JBCNPG010000410.1:0-3664 GCA_039593445.1 Pedobacter sp. | reverse complement strand
GGTTAAAAACCGCCTGAGAAGCAGGGTAGTGGTACAAACCGATGGCCAGTTGAAAACCGGTCGCGATATTGCCATAGCGGCTTTATTGGGTGCCGAAGAATGGGGCGTAGCTACCGCGGCCTTGGTTACTTCGGGCTGTATCATGATGCGCAAATGCCATTTAAATACTTGTCCGGTCGGTGTGGCCACACAAGATCCAGAACTCAGGAAGCTATTTACCGGCGATCCGGACCATGTGGTGAATTTATTTTACTTCCTAGCCGAAGAATTGCGTGAAATCATGGCCGAATTGGGTTTCAGAACCGTAAACGAGATGATTGGCCAATCTGATGCCTTGCGCATAAGGCCTATCGACAATGCCGATTGGAAACTGAAATATGTGAATTTGGCGCCAATCTTGCACAAAGAACCTAATCATGGCGAACCTTTGTACCAAACCGAGTTTCAGGATCACGGCTTGGACAGTGTGCTTGACCACCAGCTGATCGAAAAGGCGCAGCCTGCAATTTTGAACAACGAACCAGTTTTTGCCAATTTTGAGGTTAAAAATACAGACAGGGCTATTGGCACCATGCTTTCGAATGAGATTTCAAAAGTGCATCAAAGCGCCGGACTGGCTCCCGATACCATCAACTTTAAGTGCGTAGGTTCTGCCGGACAAAGTTTTGGCGCTTTTGCTACCAAGGGTTTAACCTTGTCTTTAGAAGGCGAAGGCAACGATTACGTAGGCAAGGGCCTATCTGGTGCTAAATTGGCCATCTATCCGTTTGCCAACATCAACTATGTTCCAGAACAAAATATCATTATCGGCAACGTAGCGCTGTACGGGGCAACTTCGGGCGAATTGTATGTACGTGGCAAGGCTGGCGAGCGTTTTGCGGTTCGCAATTCGGGTGCTACGGCTGTTGTGGAAGGCGTAGGCGACCATGGCTGCGAGTACATGACCGGAGGAGAAGTATTGGTCATTGGCGATACCGGCAGCAATTTCGCAGCAGGTATGAGTGGAGGTATTGCCTGGATTTACGATACCGCCGGTACCTTTGCCAAGAAGTGCAATCCGGAGATGGTTGATCTAGATCCTTTGCAAGCCGAGGATGAAGAAAGAATAATTACTTTACTTAAAAACCATATCAGGTTAACCAACAGTAAGGTTGCAGAATTTATATTGAGCGACTGGGAAGCACAATCGGCACATTTTGTTAAGGTATTCCCTAAAGAGTACAAAGCAGTTTTATTACAACGTCAACAAGTTAAAATCAACTAACCATGGGAAAAGTGACAGGATTTCTTGAATTCGAAAGAGTTTCGCCTTCAAGACAGGAACCAGCAGAACGAATTAAACATTACAATGAGTTCTTGGATGCTTTGCCTAGCGAGCAGTTGAACAAGCAAGCAGCGCGTTGTATGGATTGTGGCGTGCCTTTCTGCCAATCGGGTTGCCCGCTGGGCAATGTGATACCAGAGTTTAACGATGCCGTTTACCGTGGCGACTGGTTAAATGCGACCGAGATTTTGCTCAGCACCAACAATTTCCCTGAATTTACCGGCAGGATTTGTCCGGCGCCCTGCGAAAGCGCTTGCGTGCTTGGCATTAACAAACCTCCTGTAGCTATTGAGGAAATAGAAAAGCATATCATCGAAATTGCTTTCGAAAAAGGCTATATCAAAGCCAATGCCCCATTAATCAGGACCGGAAAACGCATTGCAGTTATTGGTTCAGGTCCAGCAGGCTTAGCCGCTGCTGCACAGCTCAATAAGGCTGGACACGAAGTGGTTGTTTTTGAACGCGATGATGTGCCTGGCGGTTTGTTACGCTATGGTATTCCCGATTTCAAATTGCAGAAAGATGTAGTAGAAAGGCGCATCAAAATCATGGAAGAAGAAGGCATTACTTTTAAATGCAATGCGAATGTTGGCGAAAACGTAGAACTGAGCACTTTGCTTAGGGATTACCATGCCATTGTATTGGCTGGTGGTTCTACCATTCCGCGCGATTTGAATTTGCCAGGAAGGGAACTAGACGGAATCCACTTTGCCATGGATTTCTTGAAACAGCAAAACAAGCGTGTAGGTGGCCGCGAAGTTAGCGACAAGCCACTAATGGCAACCGGCAAAAACGTAATTGTAATCGGTGGTGGCGATACAGGTTCCGATTGTATCGGTACTTCTAACCGTCACGGTGCCAAATCGGTAACCCAATTCGAAATTATGCCTACGCCTCCGCAAAGTAGAACCGAGCATATGCCTTGGCCGCAATATCCTATGCTGTTGAAAGTTACTTCTTCGCATGAGGAAGGCGCCAGCCGAAATTGGGCGGTAAACACGAAAAAATTCATTGCCGATGAAAATGGCAATTTAAAAGCACTAAGTGTAGTAGAAGTTGAGTGGGAAATCGATGCTTTGGGCCGACCGGTAAGCTTTAAGGAAATTGCCGGTACGGAGAAAGAATACCCATGCGAACTGGTGTTGTTGGCCATGGGCTTTTTGCATCCCCAAAAACAGGGCTTGCTCGAAAAACTGGGTGTAGAACTAGATGCCAGAGGCAATGTGAAGGCGGTTGAAGGACAGTATCAGACCAATATTCCGAAGGTTTTTGCTGCAGGCGATATGCGTAGGGGCCAATCTTTGGTGGTTTGGGCCATTTCTGAAGGCCGGGAAGCCGCCCGTAAGGTTGATGAATACTTGATGGGTTACAGCAAACTGCCTTCTAAAGATGCGATTGCCTACGCCTAATCAAGAATAGTTTTTCCCGAATTATAATTTGACCACAGCCAACAGTTTTACTGTAGCTGTGGTTTTTGTTTTTGAAATAGCTTGGGATTTGATTTTATGGAATTTGCGGTTTTAAGTCATCATTTTACTAAACTCAAAAATGCATCTGAAAAAACTACTCTTCTTATTGTTGCTATGCTATTCCCATAGCTTGCTGGGCCAAACCAATTGGCACCAAATAGAAATCGCATTAAGCAAGCAGCGAGATGAACAGCAAATATCCAGCGATGAATATTATGCAAGACTTAAAAGCGAAGCTGGAATTCTTAATGAACTGAATCTGTGGATAAAATCCGAAGATACGGTTGCTGCGAAATCTGATAGGAGAAAACTTATCCTTTATTTTCCCAAAAAATTCCAGATCGTTATGCCCAATGGTAATAAGTATGCTCAGGCTTATCTGCAAAACAACACTTCCGATCCGCTTAATATAGCCAGGATAGACGCTACTATGGATAAGGTTAGGGAATATTTTTTCATCAACAAAAAATGGGTGCCTTTTAGAAAAAACGGAACATCCACTTGCGGAAATAGCTATTTTGAGCGTAAACTGGCACCTAATAAGCAATTAACCCTGTATTTGGATAATGAAGCCTTGACAAAGGGCAAAAACAAAATCAAGTATAAGATTCAGATCAATTTGGGTGATCAGGTCATTGAATCAAATGTAATTACCGTGCATTTATACGATAGCCAACTTAAACGCATTACAGAAAGTACTTTAAAAACGAAGTAAGCCACGTTTTTAGTCCTGTTAAACCTTTAGATTGCTTCTAAATAAGTGCCGTCCATTTTAAACCAGTATTCTTATTCCGATATTAGGTAATTATCCCTTAAACGCCGTTACCTTATGTCTGAAGCAGAGCACAATCAAGCAGGTGATACTCGTCGC
>JBCNPG010000041.1:0-11237 GCA_039593445.1 Pedobacter sp. | reverse complement strand
CGTAAATGTAAGTTCGTTGCCATTACCTTGCAAATATCCTCTTATAAAACCCTGCTCCTGTACCCTTGCAGCGCCATGTTTGAAGCTATTTTCTAAAAATTGAATGAAGAGCATCGGAGCAATTTTTAAGTGTCCATCCAGGTTTTTGAGCTCAAAGGCTATACTCGCATTAGGGTATCTCATCCGTTCCATTTCCAAATAGTTTTGGAGAAATTCTACGTCTTTTTGCAGTTCTACCTTATCATGCCTGCAATCGTAAAGTACATAGCGCATCATATCCGAAAGACGCAAGATCATTTCGGGAGCCTCCTTTCTTTTCATCATCGCCATACCATAAATGCTGTTGAGCGTATTGAATAGAAAATGAGGTTGTAGCTGTACCTTAAGTGCCTCCATCTGCAATTTAAGGTTATGGTTTTCTACTTGGTATTGATTGGCGATGCTATCGAAGGCAAATCGAGTAAAAAACAGCGATAAACAGGCCAAAATATCGGTAAGCAAGGTATTGGGATCCCAACCGCCAAAACTATGCATGCGCAAGGAGGCAATCTCGTACATCTTCTGATAAAACGGCGCCAGACTGGTATCGGTATTGAGGTAATGAAAAAGAAAAGTGACCAACCAATTACCCAGTTTGCCAACTAAGCCAAAATAAACGATTAGAGCGATCAAAAACCAGGCGTATTTTTTCTTGCTGAGCAAGCGAGGCGCTATCCACTTGTAAAAAGGGATGATGTAGACCGTCATCAGCAAGGCAAAAAAAACAAGCTGTAAATGAGGAAACCAGTTGGCCGAACCATGATTGACCGTGGTTTGATCTAAAAAATAGCTGTATTTATAGAGACAGACGTACAACAGCCAAATGAGCAGTTCGTAAATAAGAGCAAATCGGTTTTTCATGTTGCAAGTTTATCTAATTTGTGCTCCACTTTCAGCAGGTCCACCGACGAAATCACTTTTTCATCGACGAAATTTATGACCAGAAGATTGTGTCGAAAATAGCCCTGATTACATCGAAAGGCTATTGTTTAGCGATCAAAATAGCCGGTACTTTGACCAAATTCAAAACCAAATCCCGATTATGAAACGTTATTTTTTGATCATCATCAGCCTGCTTTTTATCAGTATTGCCCATGCCCAACAGATCGATTCTATTGCTTTTAACGGAGGCTATTTGTTTTTCCACCTTTACGGCAAGGGAAAACCAGTCATTATTTTAACCGGGGGGCCAGGCATCTCCTACCAGCAACAAGAAGAAGTGGCTATTCGCGTTGGACAGTCGTACCAGGCCATCTTGGTTGAACAAAGAGGAACAGGCAGATCTATGCCCGCCAAACTGAACAAGGAAAGCCTCAACATGGAACTGGCCGCCAACGACCTCAATCTTATTTTAGACCACCTACACCTGAAAGAAGCCACAGTTTACGGACACAGTTACGGCAGTTTTCTGGCCATGTACTACGGCGCTAAATATCCAAATCGTGTTAGCCAGTTGATTTTAACTGGCCCTGCCCCTTTTAATGGCACTGGCGATCAAATGGCTACCTATGGCGATAACAAAGAGGCTAGAATGGGATTGCTAGATACCAAGGCTTTAAACGAGCTCGACGAAAAGGCAGCCAAAGGTACCATTACCAAAGACGACGAGGCCTTATTCAGGAAATTCAGCAATGGTACGCTTTTGTACGACAAAAGTAAATTTGACCAGACTTTTGCCAGGGTGGCCACCGGAAAGATCAATACTACAACCATGAACCTGATGATGAGCTCCGTAAACAAGATAGACCTGACCGAAGCGGTTAAAAAATTCAGGAAACCAATCACTATTATTTGTGGCCGACAAGACCCTTTGGCTTTCATGGCTTACGAATATCAGTTGATCAACCCTTCGGTTAAGGTGCACTGGATAGCTAGAGCAGGGCATTTTGCCATGTTCGAACAGGAAGAACTCTTTTACAAAGCTTTGTTCGAAACTTTAGGCCAAACCAAATAAAGAGCTTTCCAAACTAAAAAGCCTCGTATTATTACGGGGCTTTTGCATGCCTGGCAACAAGTCATTGACATGGAAGTTTAATTTTCGGCAAAAAGCTCTAGCCATTGCAACATTTGCAAATACAGGCTGTCTTTTGTACATCAACCAAAATAAACAGCTATGAAACGACTTTTACTTTTGCTTTTCCTTTCCATTTCATTCTCCTTACCGGGTTACGCGCAAAACGCTACGCAAAAAATAGACGAACTGTTGCTAAAATACCAGCAAAAGGACCGTTTTGATGGCACAGTACTCCTTGCCAAAAACGGTAAAATCATTTATCAGCGCCAGTTTGGATTGCCCAACCGGCAATTTAGCGTCCCCGTTGCGGCAAACACCAAATTTCCAGTGGCCTCCATTACAAAGTTATACACGGCCATACTTATTCTCAAGCTTCAAGAGCTTGGCAAGTTGCACTTAGACAGTCCTATTTTCAACTACACACCCAATCTTTTACCCAAAAACAACAAGAAGATAACCATCAGACAATTACTGGTTCATAACGCAGGGTTGCCCAACGAAAAGATTGCCGATTATACCCTACAGCTCAATGCCAAGGATTTTATTCAAAAGCGCATCGCTGATACCCTGCGTAGTACACCAGGAACTACTTATCGCTACAACAATGTAAATTTCATCCTGTTAACGGCCATTATGGAGCAGGTAAGTGGCAAAAAATGGACAACCTTGCTAACAGATTTTATCATCAAGCCCTTGCAGCTGCAACAAACCGGCGTAGTGAAAAGGGATTCGGTTATTCAAAACTTGGCTTATGGCTACCATAACTATTCTTTTGGCAATGAAAAAGTCAAAGATCCGCTAGAAAATGATGATCCGCTCTTTTTAGAAAACTATGCCGGTGCAGGAGCTCTTTTCACCACACCTATTGAATTGTTAAAGCTCAATCGCGCCTTAGCAGCCGGGAAAATCCTGAACCCAAGCTCTTTGGTCCTGCTTTACCAGCCAAGCCTTAAAACAGGACAAGGTACCAAAAGCGAAGAAGTTACACCAGGTGGCTACCTCAAAACGCTTAACATCGGCGACAAAAAAATAAAAGTCATCGAACGCAAAGGAAACATCATGGGTTATAATGCCACCTATCTGCAATTGCCGGAAAGCGGGCAAGTGCTCATTGTTTTTTGCAATACCGATGCCAACGACCTATCGAAAATAGTATGCGAAATTTTGGAATTTGCCTTATGATATAAAAAACGATTTCGATTTCAGGATCAAATCAACTAAATTCGTAGTTCGTTAATTTGAACTTTATGCCCGACCTATTAAAATCAAAGGTTTGCAATGCGCTAGTTATTGTCTTGGCCCTGCTGGCTTCCTGCTCGCCTAAAGTTAACAAGAACTATGCCTACAATCGCTACCAACGAAACTTCAACATCCATGTTTTAAACGATTCTTTGAAGCTTCACCTCACCTCGCCTGCCGACATCAGGTACAGCACAGATAAGCGCTCTTTCCAAGTTGCCTGGCAAAAAAGCCGGCTTAAAACTACCAATGAGATTCTATGGCTCGGAACAACTTCAACACCTCCTTATGAATTTGCGGTATCCATAGGAAACGCCAAGGAACCTGCGCAAAGAGGCTACTCCAAAATCATAGATACCCTGCTTAACGGCTATCAGCTCCATTTTATAGGCAGAACCGATAGCATAAGGGCTGTTGCGCCGATGGAGGCCGATTTAACTGCCATGGCCCGATCGATGAAATGGGGAGATAATTATCAGTTAGGCACCAGTTCGGTGATGGATATCGTTTCGGCATCGATGAACAATAACCAGTTTTACAAGACATTGTGCGAAATACAACAATATCCCCTGCCTCAAAAACAAGGTAATAGCCTTGAACTGCAGATGCAACTGACTTTTGCTTCTTTGTTGCTTCCCAACAAGCAATATGATGATTTGATTGGCTTGCAGGAATCCAATTTTAAGCCTAACGACACGGTTGTGAACAACATAAAAGCACACGGTGTGCCTAACAACGAGGCCATCGACCGTATGCTTGCCGAAGCGCAACAGGCGCAGGTACTCATGATCAACGAAAACCATTACTACCCACAGCACCGTTTATTGGTTACCGAACTGCTTCCCCGGTTAAAATCACTTGGCTATACCTATTTGGCGCTCGAAGCCTTGGAAGCTCCCAACGACAGCCTATTGAATAATCAGGGTGCATTCCCGACCTTAAATACCGGATTTTATACGCGCGAGCAAAATTATGGCAATCTGTTGCGCGAAGCGATAAAACTTGGTTTCAAGCTGGTGGCCTATGAGAATACCGACGATAAAATGGACCGCGAAATTGGCCAAGCCGACCAGCTGTACAGGCGCACTTTAGCTATCGACCCCAAAGCCAAGGTCTTGGTATTGGTGGGAATAGACCATTTATTAGAAAAACCCACTGCCTGGGGCAAAAAGTGGATGGCCACTGTATTCAAGGAAAAATATCATATCGATCCGCTTACCATTAGCCAAACGCACCTTAACCTTTACCGAAAGTATAGTCCTTCAACCTACACTTTGCTCAGCAAAAGCGATTTAACCGACAAGAAGAAATACGGAGCCATTGATTTTTACCTACTCAACAACCAGCAAAGACCTATTGCACTACATGGCATTGCCTATCAAAATACATTCGGGGTTCCGGTACAGGTAGCCCTATTTTATGCCAAAGAGCAAAAAACAGCAACGGATTTTTATGGACATATTCCCTATTTTACCCGGCTACTGGAGAAAAGCGAAAAGGTAAAATTGCCCATTGAACCTAAAGCCGAAGCTTTATTGGTGATTTATGATGCACAGGGCTATATTTTAGCCAAGAAAACCCTAAGCAATCCATAGATTATTGTGCTCAAAATCAACTGATTTCGTATTTTTATGAAAAATAGTTGGAGGGTTTTGTTTTAATTTCTATATTTGCCCCTCCTTAAACAAAAGGAATGATTCCGTAGCTCAGTTGGTAGAGCATTACACTTTTAATGTAGTGGTCCTGGGTTCGAGTCCCAGCGGGATCACAAAAAGAGCCAGTCAAATTTGATTGGCTCTTTTTTTATTTCACAACATAACATTTGGTAACTTGGTTCAATCTTTTTGAAGTCGTGCGGTTTCCTTTGTGTTATCCTGTCACTTTAAGCGAATCGATGAGACCACCTTTCAGTCCTAAATGAAACTGCAGCACAATGGGGCTTCCAGGGAACGTACCCGATACTTCTGCAGCCAATACACCATCCGTTCCGGAACTCTCATATCCAACAGGTTTCATGAAAGATTGGTATTCGCTATTGGCGTGTTCGATCCATTTTCGGATTTCCGCTTTGCCTTTATGAATTCTGCCCTCGTCGTGGACAATGGCGGAATCGGTAAAACACGCTACGTAAGCCTCGCTGTCGAGGTTGTTCTGCGCCTCTATAAAACGCGCGATTACTTTTGGTAATTCCATCATAATTGTATTGATTAAGTTTTTAAATGGTGGGTACAGTTCCACCGTCGATTATAAAATTTGTACCTGTTAAATATTTGGCCCTTGGCGAAACAAGGAAGCCCACCAATTCGGCTACTTCTGCTGGTTCCGCAGGTCTTCCGAAAGGTATTCCACCCAATGCATTCATCACACTTTGTTGTGCTTCTTCTACGGTGCTATTCGCGTTTCTTGCAATTTCGCCCAGCCAGGCTTCCGATGCTGTGGTATTGATCCACCCAGGAGAAACGGTTAGCACCCGAACACCCTTTGGAGTAACCTCATTTGACAAGCTTTTGCTATAATTGATCAATCCTGCTTTTGCGGCCGCATATGGCAAAGTTGAGTCGTATAACGGCAATTTGCCCTGTATGGAAGCGATATGAATAATAACACCACTCTTTTGTTCTATCATTTGTGGTAAAAAGCCTCTGTCCAATCGAACAGGTGCAAGCAAATTAGCTTGTAAGGTTGATTCCCAATCTTCGTCTGTTAATGCAGCATAACCACCGGCGGGAGTGGTTGAAGAACCTAGGTTGTTAACAAGAATATCCAATTTGCCATAAGCCGACAGTACATCGCTGATCAACTTTTTTGCTTCTTCTGCCCTGCTCAAATCGGATGGAATGAAATGCAGGTTGCTGTTTTCTCTTTCAGGAGCATTTCTTGCGGTAATGATAACCTTTGCTCCGGCTTGCAGAAGCCTTTCGGCAATAGCTCTACCAGTTCCTTTTGTACCTCCTGTTACCAGTGCTATCTTACCTGATAATTCATTGTTGAAATTAAATTGCTGTTCCATAATATAATTCTTTTGTACAAAATTAGATAGTACCTAAACGTCAAACAATTACGGACTTACGAATCAGATAGTGATCAATTTATCCGTATTGCCTACTTGCTATGGCTGTCGTATATTTGTATTTATGTACGTAAGAAAGACTGTTCCCCATCTTAACTGCGGACTTGACCTGGTTGGTGAAGTGCTGTATGGCAAGTGGAAAATCCGCATCATATGGTTTATTCACGAGGGCCATCTGAGGCCAAGCGAGCTTCAGCGGATGATACCGGACGCTACCAGAAGGGTGCTGAATGTCCAGCTGAAAGAACTAGAAGAACATGAAATAGTCACCAAAAAGATTTTCCCAGTTATGCCTCCAAGGGTTGAGTACACGCTTACCGACTTCGGCAAAACACTGATCCCGGTAATCAGGTCCATCGGCCTCTGGGGCGACGAACATCAGGATCGGCTGCGTAGCGTAATCTTAAAATCGTCAGGCCAGCTTTGAACAAAAGCAGCATCGAACACCTATGCTTATTGCAAAGCTTTCCAATAAAAAACCCGCCCCAAAAGGACGGGTTTACTATTAACCTATCTATCCATCGCGAAAAGCCTCGACCTATTTGACCTCTATTCGTCGACTTATGGTTTTCGCTTCTTCCCTTTTCGGAATGTCTATGGCAAGTACGCCATCATTATAAGTCGCCTGGATGCCATTATCGTCTGCACTTTCTGGCAGGGTAAACGATCTCACGAATGAACTGTAGCTATATTCGCGCTTGGCATAGTTCCTATCCTCCTGTTTGTTTTCTGATTGCTGTTCAACAGAAACACTCAGTACGTTTCTTTCCAAACTGAGCTTAAAGTCTTCTTTTTTAAGCCCTGGAGCGGCCAGTTCTACATGATAGCGGTCGGCGCTTTCGCTGATGTTGGCTGCGGGCACTCTCGCTATGGTGCGGTCTGAGAAAAAAGAATCATTGAAGATGGAATCGAAAACGTCATTGAAGCCTGGCATTAATGCGCTTCTCTTGTTGTCTGGATTAAATTTAACCAATGTCATGGGTTTTCCTCCTTAATTTAATTTAACGATTAAAACTTATAATTAATTAAACTCGTGGACCAATTGTCCGATCAAAAATGTACAAGCCATGTGCCAATTGGCTTTTTCGCATTCTGGAAAGAAAAAATTGCAGAATCCCTGAAAAACATTCAGTTTTCAGCTGTCAAAAATTCATAAAAACAAATCCATCAGCCCAAAAACTGAAGGGAGATGTTCAACTATTCTGGTGCGTAGGCACCAAAGATGGTATCGTTTGCACCGTCTAAAAAATGACCTCTATCACTTTTCTCCTCTCCGAACCCAAGACCATTTACCCAAAATCGGCAAAAAAGCGGTTTTAGCCATCGTTGCTGCCTAAAACAACTATGCACACAATCATTATTGACTGTGATGGTTGTCAGCATTTTAAAAAATTTGATGACAGAACTTTACATCATAAGTTATTGATATGAAAATCCCAGCCAAAACTCAAAACAATCCTACGGAAAGTAATACGCGCTACATCTGTATCGGATTGCTTATCCTCATTTTGCAGACTATCTTTCACCTGTCGGTTGAGGCAGCCCCTACCAAAGCGACAAACACAACCATAAAAAAAGATACCTTAGGCCTAGCCATACAACAGCTTTTAAATGAAGGACACTTCACCGGTACGCTCCACTTCCCCCTATCGGTTAAGCGCTTCTATGGCTACCGCTCGCCTGGTGCAGCTTGGATCAAAAACGATGAACACATCAAGCCGGTTACAGATGCCATGCTCCTGCTGGATTGCGTGAGGCAATACGGGTTGAAAAAAGAAAATTACCATCCAAAAGAACTCAACTATGGCTTGCTGCATGATGTGTTGAGCCAAGAACAACTGGCTAGTACCCAGCAAAAAGCCGTGTTCGACATCATGCTGACCGATGCCATGCTAAGTATGATCAATCACCTGCATTATGGCGAGTTTAATCCTGCCCTAACTCCGCAGGTACTGGACCAAGGCAAACTTGGCGACCTGAGGGCCGAGATTTTTCTTGACCAGGCGCTGCAATCAGCAGCTGTAATGGAAGCCATTCTCGCTGCGCAGCCCAAAAGCAAATACTATACTGACCTGCAAAACTATATGCGCCTGATTACGGGACAGTACATTTGCGATTCGTACGAAGTACCCGAAACGGTAGTACAACAAATTGCCATCAACATGGAAAGATTGAGGTGGGTAAATTGGACCGGCGACTCTTTTGTGCACATCAATATTCCAACTTTTACCTTAACTTATCAGCAACCCGATACCAGTTACGAATTCAAGGTTGTGGTTGGCAAGGAAAAAACGCCTACACCGGTACTGCAAAGCCATATCAATTACTTAGAAACCGCGCCCGACTGGAAAGTTCCTCATGCTATTTTCGTGAAAGAGCTTATCCCAAAAGCATTAAAAGACAGCACCTATTTTGACCAAAACCATATGGCTGTTTACGACTGGCAGGAACACCTAATAAAAATTGAAAAAACGACCTTGGCACAGCTTAAACTGCACCCGGAAAACTACCATGTTAAACAAACCGCCGGTTGCGACAATGCATTGGGCAAAGTAGTATTCCGCTTTCCAAATGCCTTTGACATTTACCTGCACGACAGTCCGGAGCCACAACTTTTCAAGTACAACAGCAGACTTTTCAGCCACGGTTGCATCAGGGTAGAAAATGCCGGTCTGCTTGCGGCATTGCTGCTCAAAGCCGATGGGCAAGCTACTATGAAAAAAACGCTTGAAAACGCTATGAATGCTTATACCCAAAAAACCTTTCCATTAAAAAAACCTGTACCGATCATTATCACCTATCTAACCTGTACCCTCAAAGATGGCCTGTTGCAATGTAACGATGACGTTTACAATCTTGACCAGGAACTGATGACAAGGATGTATGGAAAAACAAATCAACTCACCAAAAATTAACCCTAAAAAGTAAAGCCATGAAAAAGATCCTGGTTCCTATAGATTATTCGCCATGTGCAGACAATGCTGTTAGCCATGCCATTGAAATTGCCAAAAAAATCAATGCCTCTGTCCACCTGTGCCACAGTTTACTGGTTCCAGAGCTTATCCCCATGGGCGGATTGGTGGTTTGGCCAGTTGAAGACTACGATCAGCTAAAAAAAGATGCAAACAAAGCATTAAAGGCTTACGTAAAAAAAATTGGTAACAGTCCTAAGCTCAATAAGCCTTACCTGCCACCACTTACCTACGGTTGTGATATGGGATCGGTACTAGACGTGACGAATGCTATCGTAGCCGATCAAAAAATAGACCTCGTGTTGATGGGAACTTCTGGTGCAGGCAACATGGAGCGCTTCTTTTTTGGCAGCAACAGCAGGGCTATTGTAGAAAACACCACTGTTCCGTTGCTTTTAATACCAAAAGAAGCCACGTATACCGCTATAGAAAAAATCGCCTTTGCCACCGATCTGAGCGAATGTGATCTTAACTCTATACAAACCCTAGCCAGGCTGTTTTGCCATTTCAATCCCGAGATATTGCTTACGCACGTTAATGGAGAACCATCTGATTTTCATGACCCTACCACCAAAGCCAACAAGTTTCTAAACCGGGTAACCTGCAACATCAACTATGCGAAGATCTATTACAGGCACCTTACAGAACCAGATATTGACAAGGGGTTGCAATGGGTGATCGAACACGGGAAAATAGACATGTTGGCTATGGTACATCGTAAAAATGATTTCCTATCGAGGCTGCTTGGAGGAAGCCATACCCAAAAAATGGCAAAACTGGCTACGCTTCCTTTACTGGTATTGCCAGAGGACAGACAACCCATTGGATGGTAGGGCTTAAATACATGAAAACAAACACCGACCATCACAGACAAACAGCTTTGCAACACTTGTTGGACAAGCCATTTAGAAAAACATGCAAGCGATTTTGACATTTCAAAGGAACAACCAATACCTAATTAAGATCAATGGATACCCTAGCCCCTCCTCCGCCACCAGTTTCTAACAAACTGCAAGAAAACACGGTCTTGCATAATGGCAACAAAGACAGCGAGAAAGTATTTTTAGAAGGGCCTCGATCGAGATTCAGGGAATTTGTATTCTCCCTGAAAGTGATGTTCGAATTCATTTCGGGATTTAGGATCCTACATTTCCTCGATCCTTGCGTAGCCGTTTTCGGATCGGCCAGGATAAGGGAAGATTCGCCTTATTACGATAGCGCCCGAAAAATTGGCGGCGGTTTAGCCAAACTAGGCTTTACGACGATTACTGGCGGCGGACCAGGCCTCATGGAAGCGGCAAACCGTGGCGCAAAAGAAAACAATGGGGTATCTGTAGGCTGCAACATCTTGTTGCCAAAAGAGCAGCAACCCAATCGCTATCTCGACAAATGGTTTATCTGCAATTATTTTTTTGTAAGAAAGGTGCTGATGTTCAAATATTCAGATGCATTTATCATTATGCCTGGTGGTATTGGAACCTTAGATGAGTTTTTTGAAGCCTTAACCTTGATCCAAACCAGAAAAATACTCGATTTTCCAATTGTATTGTTTGGCAAGGAATTTTGGGAACCGCTACAGCCGCTGTTCAAATCGATGATCGAGGCTGGCACCATTGCCAGTAAAGACCTTGATCTGGTGCTCTTTACCGATTCAATTGACGAAACACTTGCACATATCAACAATATCGCCCTGAAGAAACACCAGGAAAAACGCAGGAGAAGCTTCCGTCGATTCCGAATCCTAGGAGAATAACATGGAAAGATACCTGCTGTTTTATGTGCTTGCGCTCCTAGCAGAAATCATAGGAACGATAAGTGGCTTCGGGTCTTCTATCCTGTTTGTGCCCATTGCCTCCCTATTCTTCGATTTTAAGGTGGTTTTGGGCATTACCGCTATTTTTCA
>JBCNPG010000409.1:0-3670 GCA_039593445.1 Pedobacter sp. | reverse complement strand
CAACGTATGGACCGAGTATATGGAAACCCCGGCCAAGGTCGAATACATGATTTTACCTAAGCTCTTTTCTTTGTCTGAGATTGCCTGGAGCCAGGTAGCCAGAAAAGACATCAAGAACTTTACCGAAGAGCGTGTACCGTTGCACTTGGCCCGTATCGATAAAACAGCTACCAATTATTGGGTGCCAACGCCTATTGGGCAAGACCAAAAAGTAATTAACGGAGAGAACATTACGGTGGAGTTGAAAATACCGATCCCAGGAGCTAAAATCTACTATACCTTAGATGGCTATCGTCCGTCGGAAAATGCCACCGAGTACACTTCGCCTATCAAAGTCATTGTACCGCAAGGCCAAAAGAAAACCCTGAAGACCATAGTAGTGGCACCAAGCGGCAAAAGGAGTGTAGTGAAAGAAACCACCTTGAACAACGGTTCGCCCGATGTAAAGACCAAATAAGCATAAAAATGCTTGCAAAGAATGGATAAAACCTATAATTTGGGGTAAAAATCATCACAAAATGAAACTAACCAACGTTATTAGATCTTGCTTTTTTGCCTTGACGGGGGCATTGCTCATCGTGGCATGCCGTAACGAACAGAAACCGGCACCTGTAGCTAAAGTTGCAACCAATGCCAAACAAGTAAATCCCTTTCCGTTTTATAAGGACATCGAAATCAAACCCGGCTATCATTTTGAGGTAGTAAGCTGGGGCAAAGGGGTTGATACGGTTGGGGGCTATTTGCTTCTCATGTCTGATTCTGTAAAAAACAATTACAGATCGATAGCCGGAGAGCGAAAAGGCGTTATTACCGATGCCTGGAACATGGATTTGGATAATGATGGAAATCCAGAATTATACATCCAATACGTGGTAAGGAATAATGTAAACGACCTTAACGTATACGAATTTGCAGGCAATAGCTTTGACAAGATCAGTTTTCCGGGGCTGAGCAGCAACCTGAAAAAGGATTATAAAGGCGATGATAAGTTTTTTGTTAAAAACGGCGATTTGTTCCGTTCGGTACCGGTAGTGAGCACTGATAGCGGCAAAACCACTACTGTAATCAAGACCCTCAAATACCGTTTAAGCGGCAACAGCTTTTCTGCAACCGAAGTAAAGCCAGAAAATTAGTGCTTTTGATAAGCTAAAAACCAGATCCCTAGCGCTTGGCGGTAGGGATTTTTTATTGGTATTTGTTGAGCTCCGATCGTAGGAAATCGTCCCAGCGGGCTTGTGCTTCCAAATCGGCGCCATGTTTGGTTTCGTCGTCGTAGCGGTCTTGCATATTGCTATAATAATCGCTGATGCGGTTTGCCATCTGTACAATCAGCCTTTTGTAATTGCCTGGCGTATATTTTTGGCTTGGAATCTGCATTTCACCAACCTTGAGCAACAAGAAATTGATATAAACATGTCCCTGTTCGTGGTTTAAGAGCTGCCGACTGGTCTTTCTGTTGCTGATGCGGTCTCTTTTTACCCACGAACGGGCGGGATCAACACCGGCGGCAAACTTGAAATCAATAGACAGGCGGCCATCTCTTATTTTTGAGGTATAGCTATAGTGCCAAGTGGTTACCGTTAAGGCCGCATAGGCGGAGTGGGAGTCGGGTTCTCCCCTAAAATGGGTATCCCAGTCGATCTGTTCAGGATAAACTTCTTGCCCCGCCTTAAAGCTGCTGAGGCAAATGAATAGTATGGTGATGGTAAAATTCAATACGGTTTTCATTCGATGATATAGAACGAAAGCCGTGCCAAGAAAGTATGGAAGGAGAAAAAAGCTAAATTAAACGGTTAGCCTTGGCAATTTTAATGGCGTCGGTCTTCGAGTTGACGTTCAGCTTGATATAGATGTTCTTGACGTGGGTTTTTACCGTTTCTATTTCTATAAAAAGTTCGCTGGCAATTTGGCTGCGGTCTTTGCCTTTCGAGATGAGGTCCAATATCTGTGCTTCTCTTTTGGTTAGGGGGGAATCGAAGTTCTTTTGCAGCGACCTGATCACGGTTCGGGCCACGTTGGGGCTCATCGGTCCGCCACCCATAATTACCTCTTTAATGGCATCGATGATTTTTGCCGAGGGCGTATTCTTGGTGAAATATCCAGATGCGCCGTTGGCTAATGCATCCAATATTGTTTTTTCCACCTCAAAAACGGTCAGTATAATTACATAAACATGGGGCAGTGTTTTTTTGATTATTGGCAACGCATCAATGCCGCTAACGCCAGGCAATTGTATATCCAATAAAATGACATCCGGGTTGTCCTTAGCCAACTGGTTCCTTGCCGTTTCAAAAGAGGCATAAGTGCTGACCACCTGGTAGGGCGAGGTATGGTCAATCAAATAGGCATAACCCTCCCTGATGGTTTCGTCATCTTCTATAATCGTAATCCTTGCTTCAGCTTTGTTATACATTTTGTTTTCGTTTTAGGGTAGAAAAATTGATGAGCAGACAAATGGCCGTTCCATCGGCTTTGGAAATTACATTGAGATCGGCGCCAATCCTTTCTGCGCGAACGTACATGTTGTTCATGCCATGGCCACTTTTGGCGTGGTTAATGTCGAAGCCTGTACCGTTGTCTTCGAGGCTGAGGAACAATAACTTGTTGTTCAATTTGGCTTTGAAATAAACTTCGGTAGCTTTAGCATGCTTTAATGCATTGTGTATGGATTCCTTGAAAATGAGCAATACGTTCCGGTTCAGGTCCAAACTAAGCCCAATATGGTTTTCGGGTATCTCAATATGGTATTTGAACTGCGCGGGGGTATCGTTAAACATCTCGCAACCAAACTCCTTAATATGGTCTACCAATTGGCTTAGGGTATCGTTTTTGGGGTTTAGCGACCAAAGGATGTCTTTCGTGCCGTTGTAGAGTTCGTTAACATTGGTGGCAATCTTCTTGATGATGTTTCTTTTTTCGATATCGTCTTGCCGAAGCATGCTGCTCAGCACTTCAGACAGCACCGTTATGCGCGTAAGCTTGTTGCCCAGATCGTCGTGAAAATCTTCAGCAGTTTGCTTCCTGATCTTATACTGCTCTTCGAGCTTTATTTTTAAGTGAAGCTTTCTTCTCCGCTCATTGACGGTTAAAATGGTATATACGGTAACCAGAATGAGCAATACCACCAAGAGGACTACAAAAAACCTAAAAGTGTTGGTTTGATAGTAGGGAGGCAGTATTTCGAACGAAAAAGAAGCGGTATTGATAGAGGTGAGGCCCTCTTTGGTAACGGCGATGACTTCGAAGGTATATTTTCCGGCAGGTATAGCGGTAAAGTTAACGGCACTATTGCTGCTGGCTTGGCTAAATTTGTTGTTGAGGCCAATCAGGCGGTATTTGTACTGCAGCGCGCTCGGATTGGTGAGGTAAATACCAGAAAAATTGATGCTGATATAGTTATGGCTATAGGGGAATGAAGGTCTTTCCTGAAGTTCGTGGCTTTTGAATGCAGTTTTAAAAGTATTTTGCTCGGTTTTTCTTTTGTAGCTCGGAAAAACGTTGATGGCGTTGATGGCGATGTAAGGCTTCACTTCAACGCTTGGCATCGGGTCTACCTTGTAAACAACAACACCTTTGGTGGTGCCTATCCACATGTTGCTATGGTCTTGCAGGATGGCATTCTGGTTGCATTCTACCAAAAGGCTATTGGCATCTGGCGTATGGATGAGCT
>JBCNPG010000408.1:0-3683 GCA_039593445.1 Pedobacter sp. | reverse complement strand
GTTCGCCCATAGCCAATGTCTATTTTGCTGGTTACTTCCCCAAGTCTGTTGATGGCTAACCTGATGCGATAAGGATACGAATATGGATTGTCTTTGCAGTCGATACTGATGTTCAATATACCATTTTTCGCTTTGCGGCTGCTATATTTAAACTTGGTAGACGCAAATTTGACATGGCCTACCATTGGCAACTGGCCATCCTTGATCAGGTCTGGTTGCGAAGGCATGTAGATATCTACGCTATCTGGCCTTACATTTAAGTAAAAAATATAATTACTGAGGTCTATGCTTCCCAAGGAATTATCGGCCGTAAAGTGGAAGTCTTTCTTGTTCAAAGTCATTTGGGTAGGCTTGAACAAAAAGGTTTTTGAATTGGCAATTTGGTTGATGGCATTTGAATCGATTTGAGCATAGCAAACCGAGGTGCATAGCAATGCCAAGACTAATCCAGCGATTTTTAATGTTTTCATGATTGAACAATTTAGGTTAAATATTTGTGTATGTTCAATTTAAGAAAAAAATCCGGATTGGGAAACCCTTACTTGCTTTTATTCTCGCTCAGGTAACCGTTATAGGTAATGGCCTGTCTATTGTTGCTTACCATGCTTAGGGTAGCGTAGCCACTTTCGCTGATGCTAAATGTGAGTTGCGGACTATCTTTAACGTCTTTTGCATAAATCTTAATGTCCCATCCGCCTCTTTTGCGCTTGGCCGCATCGTACATGAAATTCTTGCTGGTAAATTTAAAGCCGCTTTCTTCGTTGTTGAGCGGCGCCGTATAAGACCTGCCGTAAAAAGGCAGATAGGCAACCAGGCTGTCTTTGGTAATACGTACATCATAATTACCACCTGTGAGGTTAATGTTGCCCCCATTGGCTGTGCCTCCAGGCATTCTAGATAAAACATTGTTGATGTCCGATCCATTGAGCGGCATAGCGCTGGTCGCTATAAAGGTATAGCTCTTGTCTTCTACAATTTTGCGGGTAGTTGCCTTATCGGTTTGGGCAAAGGCTGTTGTTGAAGCCAAAAATGCCAAGCCCGCCATCGCTAATGCTATTTTAAAAGGTTTCATGGTCATGGGTTATAATTAATCCTTAAATCAGGAGCTGAATAATTATTCAAATCAATTATATGATTAATAATATATCCATTTTCCATAAGCAAAACGAAAAAAGAGCGGGAAATATTTCTCCCGCCCTCCTTTCAACCTTAAAAACTACGAAATAGTAGCCGTTAATATACTACCCGATATGCTTGTATTGTAGATTTTCAGCGCACTGGTGGTGCCTCCATCGTTGGGTTGCCTTAAAATGGCCCCACCCGAAGTGTACTGCGAAGCATGCAGGCTGCACTGGATCAGGTTGCTGGCCTGGACCCAGTTTAATGCACCACCCTGGTGCGGACAAGCTGCCTGGGTGGCTACAAATGAAGAAGTGCTGTTTCCAGCAGCTAAGCGGATAAACAAAACACCTCCAGTTGCCACAAAAGAACCTACTGTGGTGAGCTGCGTAGCCAGGTCTATGCTTGCGGTAGCGCCTGGGGTTCCACCGCCACCACCTCCTCCTGCGGGACTTGGCGCAGGATCTTTAGACTTGCTTCCACAGGCCGAAAGGCAACTTCCGGCGCATACCAGGGCCATACCAAGCCCTAGGGATTTGATAAATTCATTCCGTTCCATAAAATTATAGTTTTAGTAAATTGTCGATTTCGTATCGGGGTTTTTAGATTTAAAAAGGCTAAAGTTGCGCGAAATGGTAAAGCCGAAGCGAACACCACCGTCGGTCCACGATTTTTTGGTGTTGGCTATAAAACTGTTTTCGTTGATGTATTCCGAATTCATGAAGTTGAGCGAGAAGATATGTCCGCCAGTTTCTATCTCCAAGCCTATGCCCAAAGGGTTGTACAAGGGTACAGCCAGTTTATGGGGTCGCGATAAGCCGTTAACTAGTGTGTAATCGGCCACAAACGACAGCCGTTTGGTCAGCTTGACCCGCCCGGCAAAACCCAAGGTAAACAGGTTTTTAGGGTCGTTTGGATCTGCGCTTGTCGAACGCAACAGGAAAGCGGGCATAACTTCCAGCGAAATCCGCGAAGAGAACTTTCTCGAAAATATGGGCTGTATCAGATAGCTTAGCCTGTTGCCGTAATTCGCAAATTCGGCATCGGTAAATGGTTTTCTGGAAATGAGGCCGGCTTGCACCAAAAAGGTGAGGTTAATAGGCATGCTGCCATGTGTTTTTTGTTGCAGCAGCTTTTGTTTCTCATATAAGTTAAAGAGTTCGTCGTGCTTGCTGCGGCCAATGCCAAGGGTCAAGTTGTCGGTCAGGCCATAGTCGAGCCCTATAAAAAGATCGGTAGCCACATCGAGGCCGTACAGGGTATGTGCACTTCCAAATTCTCCGCCAATATCTCCAAAGTGATGCCTGATCCTTAAATCAAGGTCGTGTTTCTTTTGGGTTTCGGTAGAGTGCGAAAGGACCACATGCGTAGCCTTGAAGGTGGCTTCTACCTTGTCGAATTTTTTGGCGCTATCTAATCGGCCCAACAGCGCCTCTGCGGTTTGCGCACTAGCCCTCATGGCCAATAGTGCCAAAACCAATAAAAGGTAAATTAAAAGCTTAGACTTTTTCATAACGTTTATTTAAGTGGCTCTAGATTGCCTTGTACGGTTACCTTGATGACTTCGGCTATTTTGGCAAATACAAGACGTGGAATTTTGATCTGGTGGTCTTTGCAGGCAACTTCAAAGTTTGAGCTGATGCTTATGGTATTGCCCTTGACGGTTATCTTGCCAGGTATTGTCCTGTTTTGGTCAACGCCATGTACGTTAAGCACGCCTTTTACGGTAACCGGGTACTCACCATCTTTGCTCCAGTCAACCTGGGGCGTGATAGTGCCTTTAAATTTGGCCATGGGGTATTTGTCGCTTTCCATGTAGTTTTCGTTAAAATGCTGCTGCATCAGCTTTTTGTCGAATTCGAGGCTTTTAATGGGCAGCTGTACCGCCAATTCCTGTTTGTCGGCCACCAACACGGCGCTTGCCGAAGTGCTCGCGGCTTTGATGTCTTCAACAGGGGTAGAAGAGAAAATAGTCATCTTCAAGCTTTTGCCCGCATAGTTTTGGGCCTCGACTTTTCCGATCAGGAAAAGGCAGAGCAGGCTTGCCCATACCAGTTTATTTCTTGTTGAGCTCATAACGCAGTTTTAAGGATACACCACTTGATTTTAAAGGCACGCTTCCTTCGCCAATGCCCCCCAACGGAATTTTGACATAAGGCTCTATACCGAAACCGAATTTGCTGTTCAATTTGATGTTATAGGTGGCCGAAAGGTCGAGCACGCTCAAGAAATGCTGGTTGGCATTGGTTTTTTGCGTCAGCCTATCGGCCTTGCCACTGGCCGGAGTGTATTTAAACACATAATCTTCTTTCAGCATCAGGTAGCTTGACAAGCCACCGTTCAGTTCGATGCTCCGGCTTTTATTATCGCTCAGCAGGTACGAGGCCCTTAACGGAATTTCGAGTACTTTGCAGGCCGCATCGATTTGCGCAATGCTGTTCTGTACATTCGGATTGCCGAACTTGTAATCGTAGTTGCTGGCGGTATAGTTTTTAGCGCCATAAATAACGCCGGTTTGCACGGTTATTTTTGGGCTGATCCCCACGCCAACGGTAAATCCGAAG
>JBCNPG010000407.1:0-3698 GCA_039593445.1 Pedobacter sp. | reverse complement strand
GATATAAAGCGGGACTGCGATGCCCAATTGCTGCGCCTGGACGCAAAGCTGTCGGACATATTAGCTGTTACAAACAAGACCAAGAGTATTAATGCTTTGATAGAATCAGCATTAAACAATCTGCTCGATATCGGCAAAATATACAGGGAAGCAACGGTAGAACTAAAGAGAACAATAGTGAGTTCGATATTCCCCGAAAAACTCGTTTTTTGCGAAAATGGATTTCGAACTCCTAAAGTCAATTCTGCAGCAAGCCTTATATTCCTAATAAACAAGGACTTGTATGAAAAAAAAGACCGGAACAACGAACTCTCAGTTCACTGTTCCGGTGTTGTGGTCCCGACGAGAATCGAACTCATATCTAAAGTTTAGGAAACTTCTATTCTATCCGTTGAACTACAGGACCAATTTTGTTTGAGGTTGTGGATTTACGGTTTTTGACCGAAAATCTCTTTCAAGCGCACAAATATAAAAATTATCGGATGCAACAGCAATTTAGTTGAAACTATTCCTGTACAGTTTTATATTTGACCATGAAAAAAACGCTCGGCATCTTGTTCATTGTTATGGCCAGCATCTTAAGTTTGCTTTGTATCCTCGTATTCTTTATCGTCGCTAAGCCTGAATTGTTTCAATCAGGAGTACGCGTTTCCAGCGAAGACAGCCTTACTATGATCATTGGGCTCTGCGCCATTGAAGCCGTTTTTGCCATACCAGCATTCCTGCTTTTTTTCTTTGGCTTTAAATGGGCTACCGAGCAAAAAAACAAACCAATTCCAGCATTCCAGAGCCGTATTGTACAACAACCAGCAGACGATAATTCCTCGATCTAAAATCGACAGTCGAAATTACTTAATTAGGCTTCCATTATCGAACTTGGCGCTCGGTGCAACGAATACCAATTTGCCCTCCGCATTTTCGGCCATTAAAATCATGCCTTGCGAAACGATGCCTTTGATTTCCCGAGGTGCCAAATTAACCAGTAGGCTTACCTGCTGTCCAATAATTTCTTCTGGTTTGTAGTATTCGGCAATACCAGAAACTACGGTACGCTCATCCAATCCCGTATTTAAGGTCAGTTTTAACAGTTTTTTGGTCTTTTCCACTTTCTCTGCCGCTATAATCGTGGCTACACGGATATCTACGGCACCAAACTGATCGAAGCTGATGTTTTCCTTGGCTGGCACAACCGTTGCGCTTGACTGCGCATTGGCCGCCTTGCTATTGTTCAGTTTATCGATTTGAGCCTGTACTTCTTCATCTTCGATCTTGCTGAATAACAGTTGTGGCTCATTCAATTGATGCCCGCGTTTTAATAAATTGATCGAACCGGCATCTTCCCACACATGACCGCCATAATTCAGCATTTTCATCAACTTATCGGCAGTAAAAGGCAAGAAAGGTTCAATCAGGATTTCTAAGTTGGCCGCAATTTGCAAGCTGATGTTCAAAATGGTACGCACCCTATCTTCATCGGTTTTGATCACTTTCCAAGGTTCCGTATCAGCCAGATATTTGTTGCCTAAGCGGGCTACATTCATCACTTCGGCCAAAGCTTCCCTAAAGCGGTAGTTCTCTATCGAAGCACTGATTTTTGCCGGATAGGTTTTCAGTTCGTCAATCACTGCTTGATCCTGCTCGGTTACCTCCATCAGCGTAGGCACTTTACCATCAAAATATTTCTGGGTCAGTACAGTTACGCGGTTAATAAAATTGCCCAGAATAGCCACCAGTTCATTATTGTTGCGGGCCTGAAAGTCTTTCCAGGTAAAATCGTTGTCTTTGGTTTCTGGTGCCGTGGCTGTCAATACATAACGCAACACGTCTTGTTTATCCTTAAAATCGACCAAATATTCGTTCAGCCATACCGCCCAGTTTTTAGAGGTCGATATTTTTTGCCCCTCAAGGTTCAAAAACTCATTGGCAGGCACGTTATCGGCCAAGATGTAACCACCATGTGCCATCAGCATGGCAGGAAAGATAATGCAGTGAAAAACGATATTATCCTTGCCGATAAAGTGTACCAGTTTGGTATCTTCGCTTTGCCAGTATTCTTCCCAGCCACATTTGTCTACTTCAAACTGACGGATATAGTATTCTTCGGCTTTGGGATTCCATACATCCAGTTTCGGGTAGTTGCAAAGTTCTTTGGTAGCCGAGATATAGCCGATTGGCGCATCGAACCAAACGTACAATACTTTGCCTTCGGCTCCTTTCACAGGCACTTTTACGCCCCAGTCCAAATCGCGGGTCATGGCGCGAGGCTGCAAACCAGCATTGAGCCAGCTTTGGCATTGTCCATATACATTCGGACGCCATTCTTTATGGCTCTCGATGTAGGTCCTTAGCCGCTCTTCGTATTGGTCTAACGGCAAAAACCAGTTCTTGGTTTCCTTGCGTACCGGAGGCTCGCCGCTTAAAGTAGATTTTGGATTGATGAGGTCGGTAGCATTCAAGGTACTGCCACAGTTTTCGCATTGGTCGCCATAAGCGTTTTCATTGCCACATTTCGGGCAGGTACCGGTAATGTACCTATCGGCCAAAAAAGTTTGTGCTTTTTCGTCGTAGTACTGCTCGGTAACCTCTTCGGTAAACACGCCCTTTTTATACAGGTTTTCGAAAAAGGCCGAGGCAGTTTGGTGATGTGTTAACGATGAAGTGCGGTGGTAAATATCAAAAGAAACCCCAAACTCCCTAAAAGAGTCGCCAATAATCTTATGGTATTTATCTACCACTTCTTGTGGCGTTATACCTTCCTTTTTGGCTTTTAGGGTAATGGGCACGCCATTTTCGTCAGAACCGCAAATAAATTTGACGTCTCTTTTGTTAGCGCGCAGGTAACGCACATAGGTATCTGCCGGCAGGTAAACGCCCGCCAAGTGGCCAATGTGCACCGGACCATTCGTGTAAGGCAAAGCTGCCGTTACGGTATATCTTTTAATTTTACTGTTATCCAAAACTATTTATTTATTTTGGCAAAGATAAGTGTTTTACCCATGATTAAACAGCCACCGTATTTAAAAAAAGGAGATCAGATCGCAATTGTATGTCCGGCCAAGAAATTGCCCAAGCCTATTGACAAGGCCATAGCGATATTGCAGGATTGGGGGCTTGAGGTGGTAATGGGCGAAACTGTGAGTGCCAGCTACCATCAGTTTGCAGGTACAGACGAACTGCGCCGCAAAGATCTTCAAAAATACCTCGACGACCCCAACATCAAAGCCATTATTGCCGGCAGGGGCGGCTACGGTATGTTGCGCATTATTGACGAACTCGATTTTACGGCTTTTTTGCAACAGCCCAAATGGTTGGTCGGCTTTAGCGACATTACCGTTCTGTTGTCGCATGCCTTTGCCCAGCTGCAAACGCAGAGCATCCATGCGCAAATGCCCTATACTTTTGAAGACAGCACGCCAGAGGCATTGGAAAGCCTTAAAAATGCACTTTTTGGCGAACCTGTAACCTATCACTACGCCAGTGGTTTCGCAGGACGAAACGGACATGCCGAAGGCCAGCTGATTGGAGGCAACCTTACTTTGCTCATTGCCGTAGAAGGTTCTGTTTCGGAAATGGATTATACCGATAAGATCCTTTTCATAGAAGATGTTGGCGAACACGAATATGCCATAGACCGGATGTTGCGGATCTTGAAGCGCAAAGGAAAACTGGCCCAACTGAAAGGCCTTATTGTTGGGGCA
>JBCNPG010000406.1:0-3711 GCA_039593445.1 Pedobacter sp. | reverse complement strand
ACCAGGAATTGAAGGAAGAAATAGGCAAGGGGTTTTTATTGCGTGAAGACCAGACCCTTTCTTTTGCCTCGATCAAATACGGGGAACTGGAGCCATTGTTTGGCGCTGAAAGGCGGATTGTTCAGGCAACGACTACGGTCTTTCTGTTAACCGGTATTGCCAACCCTGTTCCTTTGGCCAATTATTTGAAAAGCCTGACCCCAACCCTGGTTGCATTTGAATTCCCTGATCATTATCGTTTCGGCCAAGACGATATCAGACAATTGGTCAAGGCCTTTAACGAACATTCTTCAAAAGAAAAGATTATAATTACAACAGAAAAGGATAGTAAGCGTTTATTAGGAGATAATTTAAAAGATTTACTCTTAAATTTGCCGATATACTACCTGCCAATTCAGATAGATTTGGCCGTTACAGCTAAGCAAACCTTTGACCAAAATATATTAGACTATGTTGCAAGAACTAAAAGAGTCGGTAACCTACCTCAAGCATAAAATAGGAGATTTTAAACCAGAAATTGGCATTGTGCTGGGCACGGGCCTTGGAGGCTTGGTCAAAGAAATCGAAGTGAGCCACAGCATACTATATGCGAGCATTCCCAATTTTCCGATTTCTACGCTCGAGTTCCATTCTGGCCGTTTGATTTTTGGTACTTTGCAGGGCAAAAAAGTAGTGGCCATGCAAGGCAGGCTCCACTATTACGAAGGCTACAGCATGCAGCAGATTACTTTTCCCATCAGGGTGTTAAAGGCCTTGGGCATTCAGTACCTTTTCGTATCGAATGCGGCCGGCTCACTGAATCCAGATTTTAAGAAAGGCGATTTGATGATCATCAACGACCACATCAACCTGCAGCACGAAAGCCCTTTGCGCGGCATCAATAATGATGATTTGGGCCCGCGTTTCCCCGATATGAGCCAGCCTTATAACCGCGAGTTGATTGCCAAAGGCCTAAAAATTGCACAAGAAGCCAATATTGCCTGCCATCAAGGTGTTTATGTAGCCGTAACCGGCCCGAATTTAGAAACCAAGGCCGAATACAAATACCTGCGCATTATTGGTGGCGATGCCGTAGGCATGAGTACCGTACCCGAAGTTATTGTGGCCAATCATGCCGGATTACCGGTTTTTGCCATTTCCGTGCTAACCGACGAAGGCTTCCCGGAAGATTTGCAGCCTTTTAGCCTAGATGATATTTTAGCAACGGCGGCACATGCAGAACCCAAAATGACCCAAATCCTTAGCCAGCTTATCTCTACCCTCTAATGCAGAAACTCGTTGTCTTTCTTCTGTGCTGCGGTTTGGCTTTTTGCACTTCGCAATTGTTTGCGCAAGACCTGAAAACCAATGTAACCAATAATAAGGAGCTCGATTCTTTGCGGAAGAAGGAAGAGAGCGCGAAAGATTCGGTGGTATTCGATTCGAAATACATCAGGTATACCACCTTGCGTTTAACCAAAGACAGCATCCATACCCTGCCCATTGATACCGGGCTTACCGGCATCCAGAATTTTAGCGTGCTGCAGCAGCCGCGCCGACCTACCGTAGGTACAGGTGTGATGGGGCTTTCAGCTACTTCGCTGCTGTTCGATCCGAGAAAAAGCATTGGTTTCGATGCGGGTTTTCACGCCATGGATTATTATGCGCTCAATTACGACGATGTGAAGTTTTACCGTGCCCGAACACCTTTTACCAGTTTGTACTATGTAAATGGCTCCGATAAAGAGCAGGTGCTTAAAATCGTCCATTCGCAAAATGTGAACAAAAACTTCAATTTTGGAGCTAATTTTAATCGCATTGGCGCCAATGGCGCCTACACCCATCAGCGTGGCGATGTGCTCAATGCCGCACTGTTTATTTGGTTCCAGTCGCCGAACAAGCGCTATAACCTTTGGGCCGATGCCGTTTTCAATACCTTTAAGGCACAAGAAAACGGATCTATCTTAAAAGATACCATCTTTACGCAAAGCAGCGGTTCACTCGTTGATAAGCAGGCCGAGCCCGTTAGGCTGGGTACGGCTAAGCAACTGTGGCGTAAAAACCAGTTTATGGTTCGCCAAAGCTATTTTGTGGGAAGGATAGACAGCATGTTGAATGGCAACAACCAAAGCATATTGCCTACCAACAAGATTACGCACACGCTGGTGTATACCAAAAGTGCCTATTCGTTTAAAAAGGACGAAGTAGATACCTATAATGCCATTGTAGTAGGAGCCCAGTTTCCCGATAAGATCCATCCGGTAGATCCGCAATTTACCAACGACTCGACTAGCGTGAAGCACTTGCAGAACGATTTTGTATATACCTTTTTCTTGCGGGGCAGGGGAAGCGGTTTTTTGGGCAAGAACGAGCTGAAGATCGATGCGGGGATCAGGCACGATTTTTACAGCTATACGCAGCAAGGCCTGTTGCGAGACCGCAGCTTGTACTACGAGCATACAGCTTCTTTTCAAAACATCAGTCTATTGGGTGCCTTGGGCTATCGTTTCAGCAATAAAGTAGACATCAACGTAAACCTGCAACAGATATTTCAGGGCGAAAATACCGGCGATTTTCTTTACGAAGCAAAAAGCAACGTGCTTTTGGGCAGCAAAGCCGGCCAGATTGTGCTCGGTGCCTACATGCAAAATAAGTCGCCGGAAGAAATCTATTCGCGCTATTATGGCAACTACTACGATTGGGTAAACAATTTCAACCGGACCAAAACGGTAAACTTTACCTTTAATTATATCAATCCGAAGTATGGTTTGGATGCCTCCGCTGCTTATTATCTGATTGATAACTACCTTTATTTTGCTGCCGATGCCAAAAACGGCATTGCGCCACAACAGGCAGCAGGCAGCATCAACCTGCTACAGGTAAGCCTCGGCAAGAAGTTTACCTATAAAAGCTTCCACCTAGATGCTTATGTGGTTTACCAAAAAACCGACAGCAAAGACATCCTAAGAACGCCAGAAGTATATACCTTCAATAGCATTTACAAAGAACAGACCTTGTTTAAGGCCTTAAAAACACAAATCGGTTTCGATGTGAGGTACAATACAACTTACTCGGCACTTTCCTATTCGCCGGCAACCAGCCAGTTTTATAACGGCGATCTGATCAAGCTGGGCTCCAAGCCTGTGGTTGATGTTTGGATCAAGGCGGGCTTGCGCAGGGCCAACCTTTTCCTGAAATACGATTACGTGAACCAAGGCCTGTTCAGCAATGGTTTTTATACCGTGAACAGGTATCCGATGCCAGACCGGTTGCTTAAATTCGGCGTAACCTGGAATTTTTATGATTAACCATATAAGTTGGTTGGAGGAACAGGGAATAAAAAATTGGGAGTAGGAAATAGTGGCTGCTTTGAGCTTTTCAACTCGCAATTCGTAACTCACAAACCATAACCCACAACCGAAAGCTAGGTCTTCTGTGGTTTCTTTTTGGCCGCGGGAAAAAGCACATTGTTCAAAATCAGCCGATAGCCTGGTGAGTTCGGATGCAGGCTCAGGTCGGTAGGTGGGTCGTTTACCTGGTGCTGGTAGTCTTCTGGGTCATGGCCGCCGTAAAAGGTAAATTGTCCTTTTCCAATTTCCCCATGCAGGTAGCGCACTTCGGCTCCGCCTTTGTTCTCGCCCAAAATGGTTACACTGGGTTTGATCAGGCTCTTTCTAAAGGCCGTAGTTTGGCCCATAAAGCCTTTAATTACCTTGTCGTGGTCTTGGGTAA
>JBCNPG010000405.1:0-3714 GCA_039593445.1 Pedobacter sp. | reverse complement strand
CAGGGTCAGGTTTTCCATCACCGTCAGATCTTCATACAGGCCGAACTTCTGCGGTGATCGAAAACAAAAGCCAAGGGATCGCCAACGGCCAGACTATCATATTTTACAATGCCAGTTAATACCAAGGCAATGGCAACATATAGCACGGTACAGATGATAATAGCCCACATCATGCCTCGGGGCAAATCGCGTTGCGGATTTTTGCATTCTTCGGCTGTTGTAGAAATAGCATCAAAGCCAATATAGGCAAAGAAAACCGCAGAAACACCTTTTAAAATGCCCGAAACGCCATTTGGTGCAAATGGGCTCCAATTTTTGGTATCAACATAAAAAACACCTACGGCTAGTACTAATAGAATTACTGCTAATTTGACAACAACCATGGCATTGCTGGCATTCCTGGATTCTTTCATGCCGCGATAAACCAACCAGGTAATGAAGATAATAATTGCCAAAGCAGGTAGATCAGCTATTAAGTGAAAGCCACCAATTTGAGGTGCTGTGTTCCATGCGTTATTAGCTAATCGTGTAGCATCGTCCAAGTTGGCGATATTTTTACCGGCATGCATTAGCGTTTCAGCATGTAAATGGCCCTTAGAAGCAGTTAGGTAATCCATGGTAGCCCAATCGGGAATGTTAATGCCGTTATCTATGCCCAAGGCCGGTATTCGTATGGAGGAAAGCAGGCCCGTAAAGTAATCCGACCAGGAAATGGCCACCGTAATGTTGCCAATCGCGTATTCCATAATTAATGCCCAACCAATGATCCAAGCTACCAATTCACCAAAAGCTACGTACGAATAGGTATAGGCACTGCCCGAAACGGGTACCATTGAGGCAAACTCAGCGTAAGCGAAGGCAGCAAAACTACAGGCTATGGCAGTAAATATAAACAGAAAGATCACAGCCGGACCACCATCGGCACTGGCATTGCCAATGGTACTGAAAATACCGGCACCTATAATGGCGGCAATGCCAAAAGCGGTTAGATCTCTTACGCCTAAGGTTTTATGCAACGATTCGCCATGGTCGCCATAGCCTTTTGCTGCATCTTCTAGAATTTTACTGATCGACTTCTTCCTGAATAGTTTTTCGAACATTTGTTGCTTGGTTGTTTTCCCAAACATAAAAAAAATATGCCTTAAATAAGAAGGCTTGTACAAGAAGGTTACACTAAAACTGTTTCATGATAAACAAAGGGGCGTTTTTGGATTTAAGCCTAAGCAAATCTCCCTCAAAATGCCTGAGGCGACGAAACGATTAACTGTTTGGAGTTTTATTGCCACCCAAATAAGAGATCGTATGCTAAATTATTTCGTTCATTTACTTTTTAATTTAAAGTATTATTTTAACTTTATAAGAATAAAAATTATCTGATAATTAAGTGTTTACGATAAAGCGGGTAAACAGCTTTGTAATCAATAAAAAATTATAGGACATAGATGGCTTAGCAGACTGACGTGTAACATAATTGTCTATTGTTTATAACCTAAAACTTAAAAAAGATGAGAAAATCAGCTCTAAAAAGCAATGCCTTGAAGCAAGGCGAATTGCTTACCCGCAATCAAATGAAAGATGTATTAGGCGGTGCCAGCCAATCGGAAGCGATTATCTGCCAAATTGCGTTATGCTCGGCTACCGACCAGTACGGCAATTATTTCGATGGCCTTTGCGATAGGGACTGCTATTGCGTTTCTCCCGACGGCATGTCTTCGCCCGAAGGATGTGGCAGATGGTAAGTCCATGAAATAAAAAAAGCCCCAAAATAAGTTTTTGGGGCTTTTTTTATTTCTTTTCTGGCTGATGGCCTATTTGACAAACTGATATAGCTGATGGCGCAATAGGTAACTGGCCGACTGGTAGTAGGAAATGGCCTCATTGGTTATCACTGGTAACGATTTGACTGGCGTGGTGGCAAAACTGTTGGTGTCAACCCTAAAAGCCTCTATTTTTTGCTGAGGCGATAAAATAACCAGTTGATCGCCTTTTAAATACCCCAGATTTTGATAAGTGCTGATGAAAGCCCTGCGCTGGCTGGCTGGCGTATGGAAGATGTCGAAACCGAAAAACTTCGAAGTATAGCTCACGTTTAAAAGTCCGAGCAAGGTAGGAGGGATATCGATTTGCGAAGTGAGGCCGCTATACGTCTGAGGCTTGATGATACCTGGTGCGTAGATAATCATCGGAATGCGATAGTTTTTGATAGGCAGTTCGGTTTTTCCGGCACTCGAAGCACAATGGTCGGCCACAATCACAAAAATAGTATTCTTGAACCAAGGCTTGCTCCGGCTATCGTTGATGAACTTACCAATGGCATAGTCGGTATATTTTACGGCACCTTGTCGGCCGGTGTGCGACGGAATGTCGATACGCCCTTCGGGATAGGTAAATGGCCTGTGGTTAGAGGTTGTCATCACCTGGCTGAAGAAAGGCTTGCCCAGCTTGTAGTTGGCATCGAAGGTTTTGCCTGCCAACGTAAAAAGATCCTCGTCGGCTACGCCCCAGATGTTTTCGTAATGGATGTCTTTTTTATCGGTAATGGCCGACCTATCGATAACTTGATAGCCGTTGTTGCCGAAAAAGTAATTCATGTTGTCGAAATAACCATAGCCACCATAAATGTATTGTGTGGTATAGCCTTTGCTTCGGAGTACGCTGCCCAGCGAAAATTTGTTTTCGTTATTGGGCCTTTTTACGACCGATTGCCCTGGTGTAGGCGGCAGGCTGATAGACAAGGCTTCGAGGCCGCGCACGGTTCGGGTGCCGGTGGCAAAAAGATGATCGAAAAAAAGGCCTTGGTTGGCCAGGCTATCCAAATTTGGCGTAATGTGTTCGGTGTTGCCAAACCTCGACAGGAAATCGCCACTAAGGCTTTCTACACTGATCATCACCAGGTTGTAATTGTGTTGGGGACCCGGATAATCGATTTTTCGGGTAATGGAAGTGAGGCTGTCGGTTAAAAAAGTGCTGTTGTTGCTGCTTACCGCCTTTCTTACCGTGCTAAAGATATCGTGGATAGGGGCCTTAGCGTAAAATTGGTCGTAATCGAGTTCGTTGTGGATAAAGGCAGAACCAAAATCGTAGATTCCGTTTCCAGAGAGTTCGGAAGCATATTGGTTTTTGCTGAATTTTTTGGCGCCGTTGCTGCCCAACAAAAACACCAGTACCGGCAAGAGCAGCAACAGGAAGGTAATCAGGCTTCGCCTACCAAACCTGAAACGTTCCACTTCGTCGTTTTTGATATGTTTTTTGCTAAATACGAGCACCAATATGCTGCAAACCAATATGCCAATAAGCAGCGGAACAATAGGATAGGATTGCCAGATATTGCCGATTACTTCTGTGGTATAGATAAGGTAGTCTACAGCGATGAAGTTATAGCGTGTTGAAAATTCGTCCCAGAACAGCCACTCCGAAACCGCATTGAAAAGCAACAAGGCGGTAGCTACAAAACACAGACCGTAGGTAATGAAACGAAACCATTTTTTATAATAAAGCCTGTTCGGAATAAGCCAAAGATAAAGTACAAAGGGGATGAGAAAGAAGGTGCTCATCAAGGTGTCGTTAAACCACCCAATCAGGAAGATGCCCAAAAATTGGAAGGGGTTGGGATCTAGCTGACGAAAAGAAGAAACCAATAAGGCTACTCGGGTTAGGAACGAAACGGCAATAATCAAAAAATACAGAAAGGCCAATAGTCTGTAACGACTGGCC
>JBCNPG010000404.1:0-3719 GCA_039593445.1 Pedobacter sp. | reverse complement strand
GGCCAACTTGGCCATTGTGCCAGGCGATATCAAGTATGTTGACCAAAATGGCGATAATGTAATCGACGAAAACGACCAAGTTGCCATTGGCAGGGGAAAAGCAGCCTTGAACTTTGGCCTAAACTTGGGAGCGAGTTGGAAAGGCTTCGATTTCTCTGCCTTGCTACAAGGGGTGGCGAACAATGATATTTTCTTGAGAGGAAATTCATATTGGGCATTTCAAGGCACAAGAGGCCAGGCTTACGAACATAATTTAGACCGTTGGACACCAGCTACGGCTGCTACGGCCAGCTATCCAAGGCTAAGCGTGGGCAGTAATCCAAACAATGAGCTCAACTCTTCATACTGGTTGCGCAATGGCGATTTCTTACGCTTAAAAAGTGTAGAGATCGGGTATAATTTCCCGGTTTCGCTAGTGAAAAAGGCGAAAATGTCGGGTGCAAGATTATTCGTAAACGGAACCAATTTGTTTACCATCACTGGTTTAAAAAACCTCGATCCAGAAAATTATTTCAACAGCTATCCGATCCAAAAGATGTTGGTGGCAGGTATCAGTGTTAAATTCTAAACTTATGAACATGAAGAAATTATTGATCGCAGCCATGACCGCAATTTCATTGGTGGGCTGCAGCAAAATAGAAGACGGACCGCTTGAGAGGATTACCGAAAACTATGCTTTCGATCCGACCGACAAGAACGGATTTTATGCCGAGCAGTTCTTAAATAATATTTATTCCATTCTCCCTAACGGCTACAACCGTATTGGTGGCGATCTGTTGGATGCCGCCACAGACGATGCCATGCCTTCGCAGGTAGGTGGCAGCATTGAGCGTTTCACCACCTCGTCATTAACCGCATTGAGCAATCCAGACGACCAGTGGGGCAAAAACTATGCGGGCATCAGGAAAGTAAACATTTTCCTGGCCAATATCGATGTGGTTCCGGTTCCGGCAAAAATTCCTTTCTGGAAAGCCGAAGCCCGCTTTTTACGTGCCATGTTCTATTTCGAGCTGGTTAAACGTTATGGAGGTGTGCCTTTGGTGGGCGATGTGGTATTAGACGCAGAAACCCCAGAAAACTTTAAACGCAGCTCGTTCGAAGATTGTATCAATTACATCGTTTCAGAATGCGATGCCATCAAAAATGCAGTAAAGCCAGATCCATTGGCAGCCAGCGATTATGGCCGTATTTCGAATGGTGTGGTATTGGCGCTTAAGGCCAGAACCTTACTATATGCGGCCAGTCCTTTGTATAATGGTGGCAATATTGGTGGCTCTGCCGAGCAAAAATTGTATCAAGGCTATGCCTCTTTTGATAAAGAACGCTGGAACAAAGCGGCGCAGGCCGCCCAAGACCTCATCGCCACGGGCAAATTCAAAATCGATGGCGTTGCCTACAACAACGTGTTTATTGTAAGGAAAAACGACGAAGTTATCTTAGGCTATTTAAGAAACAACAGCAGCGATTTGGAAACCAGCAATGGTCCGATAGGCTATGCCTTGGCCAGCGCCAATGGCCGTACCAGTCCTACGCAGGATTTGGTTGATGCTTTTGGCACCATTAAAGGTCTGCCAATTACCGCCGATATCAAATCGTCAAGCAATACCACAGGCTACGATGCCGCAAATCCTTATGCCAATCGCGATCCGCGTCTGGCCAGCACCGTGTTGTACAATGGCGTAACTTGGTTAAGCAGGCCTTTGCAGACTTATGAAGGCGGCTTGGATAAACCGAATAAAAACACCACCCAAACCAAAACCAGCTACTATTTGCGCAAGCATCTGGGCAATTTTGCAACGGCTACGCTTTACAGTGCCCAACCGCACAATTTCCCTATTTTCCGTTATGCGGAGGTGATGCTGAACTATGCCGAAGCGCAAAACGAGTACTTGGCTTCGCCCGATGCCAGCGTGTACAAAGTACTGCAGGACATCAGAAAAAGGGCTGGAATTGCCGCGGGAACCACGCCAGGTTATCTGTATGGCCTAAAGAGTTCGGGCATGACCCAGGCCGAAATGCGCGACGCCATCCGCAATGAGCGCCGTATAGAAATGGCTTTTGAAGAACAGCGTTTTTGGGATTTGAGAAGATGGAAAATTGCCGAAACGGCATTGAATACAAATTTAAATGGAATGATCATCACGAGAGATCCGGCAACTTCGGCTTTAACTTATCAGAAAGCAGTGGCAGGCAAGATCACTTTTGCTAATCCGAAAATGTATTTCTATCCAATTCCTTATAGCGAGCTAACCAAAAACACAAACCTGATTCAGAATACGGGTTGGTAATTAATTCCATTTAAAATGAAAAGATATTTATTAACGATATGCTTACTGTTGTGCTGTGGCTTTTCTTGGGCCCAGCAGCAAGCCGTTACCGGTACGGTAAAGGATAATGTAGAAACCCTCATCGGGGTATCCGTTTACGAAAAAGACCTGCCTTCTAACGGAACGCAGACTGATGAGAACGGAAAATTTAAACTCAACTTAAAAACAGCCAGCAAAATTTTGGTTTTCAAATACGTAGGTTATTTGACCAAGGAAGTAGCGGTAGGAACCCAAAGCAACATTACGGTAACCCTGGTTACCGATGCCAAAGGCCTGGAAGAGGTAGTGGTAGTGGCTTTTGGTACCCAAAAGAAAATTACGAATACAGGTTCTACCAGTTCGATTTCTGGCGACGATATCAGGCAAACGCCATCGGCAAGTTTACAAAACACCTTGATTGGCCGCGTACCGGGCATCACTACCCAACAACGTTCTGGTCAGCCAGGTAGCGATGGCGCCGCTTTGCTGATCCGTGGTTTGAGTACCACCAATGGTAACGGCGCACCATTAATTGTTGTCGATGATTTGGAATATTACGGCAGCATTTCCGAAATCGACCCCGATCAGATCGAAACCTTCACCATTCTGAAAGATGCAGCAACCACGGCTGTATATGGTATCAAAGGTGCCAATGGGGTAGTAGTAATTACCACCAAGCGTGGCAAAGAAGGCAAGGCACAGATTACGGTAAGAACCGAAAATAGTATTCAAACGCCTACTTATATGCCTGAGTATTTGGATTCGTACCGTGCTGCCTTATTGGTTAACCAAGCTTTAACCAACGACGGTCAACCAGCCAGGTACACCCAAACCGATTTGGATTTGTTTCAGAATGGCCAAGATCCCTATGGACACCCTAACGTGAACTGGACCGACGAGTTGCTGAGAAAATACAGCGTGCAATCGCGGAACAACGTCAACATCCAAGGCGGGCTAGAAAAAGCCAAGTACTATTTGTCGGCGGGCTATTTGTATCAAAACGGTTTGATCAAGGATTTTTCGGGTCCATCGGGCATGAATAGCAACTATTACTACAAGCGCTACAATTTCAGGTCGAATTTAGATTTGCAACCGACCAAAACCACCACGTTGAGCCTTGACCTTTCGGGTACCTTTAACGAAAGAAACAGTCCGACAAACGGTGGCAGGAACACCCGTAACAACATCTTCTTCGAGTTGAGCGATGCCAACCAATTGCCGCCTTATGCCTATGCCATTTACAATCCTGATGGTTCTTACGGCATTAACAGCAGTTACACCAACAACAATGTAGTGGGTCGTTTAACTTATTACGGCTACAATAGGCAGTTTACCAACGATATTACCGCAAATTTTAGGGCCACCCAAAAATTGGATTTCGTAACCAAAGGCTTATCGGCCAAGGGCGTAGGA
>JBCNPG010000403.1:0-3720 GCA_039593445.1 Pedobacter sp. | reverse complement strand
GGCTACCCTGAAAACATGGGTGTCGACAGCCATGGCCGGCGCATCAAAAACCACCGAAGCAATTACATTCGCCGTTTTGCGGCCAACGCCCGGCATTTTTTGCAGCTCTTTCACGTCGGAAGGTACTTGCCCGTTAAAATCGTTAACCAGCATATTGGCCATACCTACCAAATGTTTGGCCTTGTTGTTGGGATAGCTTACGCTCCTGATGTAATCAAAAACCTGGTCTGGCGTGGTTTCGGCCAGCGATTTAGGATTGGGATAGCGCTGAAAAAGTGCCGGTGTAACTTGATTGATGCGCTTGTCGGTGCATTGGGCAGAGAGGATAACAGCCACCAAAAGCTGGTAGGGGTTGTTGTAATGCAGTTCTGTTTCGGCATTGGGCTGCTTGGCGGCAAAGTGGGCCACAAATTCCTGGTAGCGTTCTTTTTTGAGCATGTGCAAATATAGCTATGTTAGTTCATAGTTGATAGGCGGGGTTTGGTGGTCATGGTCAATGGTTCATAACCCAACAATATGATAAGCTGCTGCTGTTCCTGTCAACTGAAAACCGCCAACTGAATTAACCAGTAATTTCCCCGATCAGCCCATCGCAGGCCGCGAAGGATTCGTAGAGGTATTTGTTGCGGTGTTTTTCGCCTTGGCCACTAAAGGCAACCGATTTGTTGATCAGGCCCTGCATCCAGCGCTTGGTCTGTTCGCAATAAAACTGGTCGTCGGTTTTGAGGTAGTTAAAAGTGTTGAAGCGGTTGAAGCAAAGCATGCTGTCCTTAAAATCGACCAGGTAGGCAATGCTGCCCAGTACATCGCAATTATACCAGTTGAAGGTATGGTTGGGGTCGATGGTTTTTTTGCTGCTGATGGCGTACATGTTCATGTCGGTGAGGCAATAGCGTACCTGTTCCACCACCTTTTCGGCCAATGCCTTATTGCTGATATGGCCGGCTTCGAAGGCATACCTGATCTGCTCGATGGTGCCATGCACGGTATCTTTGGCCCAGATTTCGGTGCTCGGAATTTCAAGATAAAGCTGGTGCAGCTCTTGCGAAAGTGCAATGATCTCGTCGGAGATGGTAGAGCCGTCAAACTTAAGCTTATGGTTGTTGGCCCAAAAAAACAGCTTGAATGCCGTAAGTTCGGGGTATTTGAAAAAATGGAAAATCGGAATATCGTCGGTAGTGATGGTAATGTGCTTGGTTTTGCTTTGTTGGATCAGTTTGAGGTTGGCCAGCAGATCGCTAAGGTAGTTAACCATGTTGAGGTCTTCGTTAACGCTCAGAAAATTAAAGGTAACACTTGAGGATTGGTTCGGGTTATAGATGACAGGTACGTTAAAGGCGTCCGAAAGCTGTATCGCCTGCTGCAGGCTGAGTGCGCTATTCCCCCTGATCTTTTTGTAGGCCTCATTCATGCTGATGTTTAAGGCATCGGCCACGCTTTGGGCTAAGTTTTGATAATCTGGAAGGGCTGTTTTGAGCCTTTCGAAAAAAGAGACCTGAAAATCCGACATAAAAATATCTTGTATAAGGTTAATTTCCTCTAATTTAATAATTTTTTAATTCTTGTATTTTGTATTTGTTAATTTTTGAGATTAATTCTAATGATTTTATTCTATTTTGTTATTTCGAAAGATTTAGGCTATGGTTTTTAGGGGCTTTTAAGGAGGAATTGGGTGTTTTTGAGTAATTAATTTTGTACAAACAATTAAACCGAAAACACATGAAAATCAAATTGATAGGGATAGTCTTGCTGTTGGCCTGCAAAGGGGCTATGGCACAAGGAAAGGGCGATGAAAGTTCGTTCAACAACCTCTATATTTATGTAGAGTATGGACAGACAAAAGGTTACCAACACCTGTTCCAGGGTGGCGTATACCTGCAGGCGGCAGGATTTTATTTCAAAATAAAGTCGGTAAGCGCTTTCGATTACAATACGGAGGCCGAGAAGCGGCTCTACAAAGAGTACTATTATGATGGTGGCCCTCCACAAGAAAACGTGGGCTTTCAGGATGTCAGCTTTATGGTGGGGAAAGGTTATAGGTCGCCAAGGCGCCATCAGATCCAATTTGGAAGCGGACTGTCGGCTTTTTTCAAGACGGATAAAGACGATGCCTTCAATAGCCAGAAGCAGGCCTATCAGCCCGATCGCTACAAAACTAGGTTTACGGTGGGCCTGCCTGCCGAGCTTAGGTATTCGTTCCAGTTCGGGAGGAGCTTTGCCTTTAGCGTTACGGGAACTGGCAATGCCAATTTTCTTAAAAGTTATGCGGCCGTTTCGGCAGGGATAGCCATAGGTATGTATTAACAAATCCTCAAGCCAAAATTCCATGAAATCGTCTTTTTTTATCGCGTTGGGCTGTTTCCTCTTTGTCGGCATAGTCCGTGCGCAAACAGACAGTTTGCATTTGCCCAAGCGGTTTTACGTTTATGCCGACCTGGAGTTTGGAGGTTCGCAAGGCGATTTGTATTGGCAGCTTTCGCTGGCGGTACAACAGAACAACAACTACCTCAGGCTAAAGGGGGCTAACGTTTTACAGCTCAACTTCGGCAATAAGCCTTTGCCGGGCTTTGGTGATATCGCGCTTATCGCGGGTAAAAGTTATACCCTGGGCAAGTACCATAATTTTAAATTAGGTACGGGACTGGCGCTAACCCATTACAGGTTTGACATAGGTTATGGAGAAACCATCAAAAAGGAAACGATCGGCTTGCCTGTAGAAATGAAATATTGCTATACGATTGGTTGGACGGCTGGTTTCTCCTTTTCCTATCAGCATAATTTCAATAAGCTAAAAAGCTATAACGCCATTACTGCAGGTTTGGCCTTCGGATTTCTGCGCGAAAAGAAAAATAGTTTAAAACGTTAAGAACAATCGTTTTTTATCGGTCAGCGGAAGGTTGTAAATGTTTAATCCAAAATTGGGAGGTAATAAAAAAAGTCCCGGCTTTTGCGCGGGACTTTTAATTACTTTTTCTTCGAGTAATCCAAGATTTTTTGGATGGTTTCGTCGGAAGGCGCTTTAACCAGTTGGTCTAATTTAGACTTGATGCTGTTGTAAAATAACAGATTTTGTTGGTCGCCTTCGTCAATGGCCTTTTCTACAGGCTGTGCACTCGAGAAGTTGGAAAGATCATTTAGTGTAGAGGTTTTTGTCATACGCAGTGTAATTTATTTAATGTTTACAAGGTAAACGTAAATGCGTACGATTTATTTCACAGTCTTTTAGAAAATTTTAACATTTTCCAAATCATATTTTCCAATAGGCCTCAAAGTTGCCGTCAGGCAAAATTTTATACTATTTGTCCGTTAAAAGATTCTTGTTCAGGCTGCTCAGAGTCCCCTTGGACTTACCTCTTTCACCTTCATCATTTTGCGCAGGTTGCTAAGCGCGTAGCGCATGCGGCCCAGGGCGGTATTGATGCTTACATCGGTAAGGTCGGCAATCTCCTTAAAGCTCAAATCGGCATAATGGCGCATAATCAGCACTTCCTTTTGTTCGTCGGGCAAGAGGTGTATCATTGCCCTCAAGTCGAGGTGGGTCTGTTCGCGCAACATGCGTTCTTCGGCACTTTCTTCGTGTATCTGCAAAAGGTTGAGCACGTCGGTGCCATCGGCGCTGGTAATAACTGGGGCGCGTTTCTCGCGACGGAAATAATCGATGACCAGGTTGTGTGCAATGCGCATTACCCAGGGCAAAAACTTGCCTTCTTCATTGTAACG
>JBCNPG010000402.1:0-3721 GCA_039593445.1 Pedobacter sp. | reverse complement strand
CAGACGATTTGTATTTCGTCCATTTGCTGGTCAATTCTCCCTCAGGTATATTTGAATTTAATGCTGACATTATATTTAGCTTTATTCGTCCAAAATTATTTTAAAAACTCCATCCAAAGTAGATCGCAATTGGCATCAATGCAAAAAGCAACGGAATGATGATCGAGAACCAAACGCCAATGGTTTTGATGATTGGGGTATATTTTTTATGGTTCCAGCCCAAGGCCTGAAAAGTCGAAGCAAAACCATGCAACAGGTGATAAGCCAAGGATATCATGGCCAAAACATACAGCACCACGCGCCATGTCTGGCTAAATTTGGCATGCATTACCGCATACAGGTCTTCGTGGCCCGCCGCATCAAGCGGGGTACCTCCGTTAAACTGTTCGATACCCGTAAAACGAGACACCACCCAGAAATCAGACAAGTGCACAATCAGGAACATGAGCAACAAGGTGCCCAACAAGCCCATCGAGCGCGAATACCACTTGCTGTTGGCATTGCCATTGTTGTAAGCATATTTTTCAGGACGGGCAGCCTGGTTTTGAAAAGTCAATCGTGCTCCCTGTACGATATGCAACAGCAAGCCAGCCATCAAAACCACCTCCATTGCCCGGATGATCCAGTTGGTGGCCATGAAATGTGCACCTTCGTTAAACAGTACGCCGGTATTGTCAAAAAACACAAAAGCGTTCAAGAAACAGTGAACCACTAAAAAAGAGATTAAGAACAGGCCCGTGATGCCCATTACCAGTTTTTTTCCTATAGAAGAGGAAAAAGCATTTGCGATACTACCCATTAGCTTTTAATTTATATTCTGAGTGCAAAAGTATTCAAAATCTGATTTAAAATAAGATTGGATATGATAAAATCGTGACAAATAAACAATTTAGAAACATTCTAAAAAAGAAGCGGATTTTGACCGAAATCCGCATCGGCAGAAGCAGTTAGCGACTTCCGCGCATAAAAAAAGGACAGCTTAAATGGCTGTCCTTTTTCTTAACTATGAATTTGGAAATCTAGTTGCCAAACGAAATGGTAAACATACGGTTATCGCTAACGCCCGAGATGGTAATTTGGCCATCGCGAGAAGTTGGTAGCGCTTTTTCAATATCGGCTACGCTATTTACGGCCACGCCATTTACCTTGGTAATGATCGCTCCTTTTGGCACATCATAGTAATCAAAAAGCTGACCAGCCTTTACATCGGTAACCACTACGCCATTTTTAAGGTTGAACTTGGCTTTGGCGGCTGCAGAAGCCGGCGCAAAAGATGCACCCAATTTGCTTACGGTGGCACCTGTTGGTTTTTCGGCTGGCGCCTTGGTTGATGCCAGGCTTACGTTGCTTTCAGGTTTTAGGGTTACGGTTACATTTTTCATTGAACCATCGGCTTTCAATACCGACAGCGCCACTTTATCTCCAGGACGCATACGGCCCACTTTCTCTTGCAGATCTGGCGAGTCGAAGATTTCGGTTCCGTTTACTTTTTTAATGATATCGCCTTCTTTGATGCCTGCCGCAGCGGCACCGCCGTTAGGCACTACGCCACTCACATAAAGGCCATTGATGTCTTTCACTTTTAAACGCTCGGCAACGTCGGCATCCAAAGCCTGGAAGGTTACACCAATATAGCCACGTTTTACTGTGCCGTATTCTTTAAAGTCTTCCAAAATCTTTTTCGCCAGGTTGATTGGAATGGCAAAGCCATAGCCTTCGTTCCTGCCGGTTTCAGAAGCAATAGCTGCATTGATACCGATCAATTCGCCATTGGCATTTACCAAAGCACCACCACTGTTACCCGGGTTGATGGCTGCATCGGTTTGGATATACGATTCGATGGCATTGTTAGCCGGAAGGTCTGGCATTTTGCCGGTTCTTTGATACTCTTCGTATTGCTCGCGGGTTGGTTGTCGTTGTTCTCTGTTCAAGATACCGATGTTACGTGCCTTTGCACTCACGATACCTGCAGTAACTGTGGTTTGTAAGTCTAGAGGGAAACCAACGGCCAACACCCATTCGCCTACCTGAACATTGTCAGAGTTGCCCATTTTTACGAAAGGAAGATCTTTGGCGTCTACTTTAATCAGCGCCAAGTCTGTATTGGCATCTTTGCCGATTACCTTGGCCATTACTTTCTTCCTGTTCGACAACACCACTTCGATTTTATCGGCATTGTCAACCACGTGGTTATTGGTTACGATATAGCCATCGGGTGTTAAAATTACACCAGAACCAGAGGCTGCCCTAGGCACGCGTTGCATTCTTCGGCCACCGCCACCAAAAAACTGCTCAAACATATCGTCCATGCTGCCGCCACCTTGATCGGCATCACTGTTATTATTGCCATAAGTGGTCCTGATATGTACCACTGCTGGAGATACCGCCGCGGCGGCCTGCACAAAATCAACCGACCCAGATGAAGCCACTTTAAGCGGGTTATTGGCAAACATCATGTTTTGTTTCTCTGTTAATGAATAGCTATCGTCCTTGCGCTCCAATAGTTTATAAGCGCCTATTGCAACTGCCCCACCTAAGAAAGCAGCCAACACTATTAATCCTATTTTTTTCATTTGCTTATTATTTTCTTTTTATGCTACTAACAAAGCCACAAGCACATTTTTGGCTGTTTGGCCAGGCACTTGGCCCTTGTGGCACTGCTTTGTTTACTTTTTTACTAATGTGTTACTCAAAATTAATACCATATAAACGATATTTGTATCATTCGAACATCCTAATTTTTGTTAAAAAATGTTAAATCAAATTTAGGTTTGGATTTTCCATTTTTCACTAACAAATATTTTATTCTTAAATGAAGAAAGCATGAACATCAAATTCTCCAAATACCAAGGTGCCGGCAACGATTTTATCTTGATCGACCACCGCATGAACCCGCTCAAAAACATCGATAACGAGCTCGTGGCCCAGCTTTGCCACCGCAGGTTTGGCATTGGTGCCGATGGTTTGATGTTTTTGCTAGACCATGAGGATTACGATTTTGAAATGGTGTACTACAATGCCGATGGCAAACCGGGCAGCATGTGCGGCAATGGTGGCCGTTGCATTGTGGCTTTTGCCAAACACTTGGGCATTTTTGACAGTGAAACCAATTTTTTGGCAGTAGATGGCCCACATTATGCCAAAATTACAGCCGAAGGCAATTGGGTAGAGTTGCAAATGATCGATGTTGACCGAGTAGAGAAAGACGGAGAAGCCTTTGTGCTGAATACCGGCTCGCCACATTATGTAGCACAGGTAGAAAACCTGGCTTCGTTAGATGTATTTAACCAGGGCAAAGCCATTCGCAACAACGATACCTACCAGGCCAATGGCATTAACGTAAACTTTGTGGAACCAAAGCCCGACCGTTTGTTTGTGCGCACTTTTGAGCGAGGCGTTGAAGACGAAACCTATGCCTGTGGCACCGGCGTTACGGCAGTAGCGATGGCCATGGCCAAACATCAGCAACAAATTGGCAAGGTAGAAACTCCCATCGAAGTATTGGGAGGCAAACTGCAGGTCAATTTCAATTACGATGGCCAAAAGTTTACCGATGTTTTTCTGTGCGGCCCTGCCGAAAAGGTTTTTGATGGAGAGCTGGACGTATAAGCGCAAAAGACTTGCGAAGTTTTAAAAACTTCGCAAGTCTTTCCTTAATTCAATTGATATGCCCAACAAACCATCCATGGGCTATCAACTAAAGGCTATGGACTGCTGTTTT
>JBCNPG010000401.1:0-3736 GCA_039593445.1 Pedobacter sp. | reverse complement strand
GTGCGGCGGTGCCGGGTTGAACGCCTGCCCAAAGGCAACCGATCAAAACACTTAAAATTCTTTTCATCTGCTTATTTTTGAAATGCAAGTTAGTGAGCAACAAAATGCAAAATGCAGCAAACAGTCGGATAGTCGCTTATCGTCGATAGAAGTTAGGTTATGGTCGATAGGCCGTACGAACCCTGGCTTCTGTTCTTGGACTGTTATTAGCGCAAGAAACAGACTGGTGTCACAAGTGCTTTTTAGTATCTTTGTGCATGGAACACTTGTTGGATAACCCCATCTATCATGCCTTGAATTCGGCGCATGGCCATTTTGCCAAAGGAACGGAAAATGTAAGGTTTTATGAGGAGGATATTGCTTCTTTTGCCGGCCTCAAGCACAACAACGAACAGGAGTTTGAGTCGCTTTATCAAATGAGCGATGTGGGAAGCACTTATGTGGTGTTCAGCCCGGTGCAATTAGCCATCCCCGGCAAGTGGAAAGTCATTGCCCATATTGATATGTTCCAATTCGTTTACGATGGCAAGCAGGCTCCTGTAGCAAACGATAACCTTTTGATCAATCTCGACGAAGCGCACGTAGCCGGGATGATGGCTTTGGTAGAACTTACGAAGCCCGGACCATTTAGGCAACGCACGATAGCATTGGGCAATTACACCGGTATTTTCGACAATGAAAAACTAGTTGCCATGGCCGGACACCGCTTTAATCCAGCGCCTTATACCGAGGTAAGTGCGGTATGTACCCATCCCGATTATCTGGGTAGAGGTTATGCTTATCAGCTCATCTGCGAGCAGCTCAAAAGAATACTGGCCAAAGGCGAAATCCCTTTCCTTCATGTAAGAAATGATAACATTGGGGCTATCAAGCTCTACGAAAAACTAGGTTTCCGCAATCGGGGTGATATGTTTGCCTATGTGATCAGGAAAGAAGACGATCAGCCTCATATGAACAAAAAAAGCTGAGCATTAGCCCAGCTTTTTATCAATAAATCATGCAGCCGACTAGCGCAATTTCAGTTCTTTGCCTGCAATATCTTCCCAACGGTAATAGTGGAAAGTCCTGTCGTCGCTCATGGCTACAAACAGTCCATGCTTAAAAGTGTCGTTCAATGGAATGCTGACCACTTCAGAACCATCGCTTTGGCGCGCCTGCACATCGGCTATTTTGAGTAGTTTATGCTCGAACGGGTTTTTGCTGGTTCCCTCTCTGCTAAAAATCTGGAAGCGGTTGGCGCCCTGATCTGATACGAGGATATAACCCGTACTATCGGTCAGTTTATGGATAGAGATGCCCTCATGATCGGCCTGAAAACCCGTAGTGCCAAAAATGGCCAGCTGTTTATCGCCTTTGGCTGGGTCTGCATAATATTGGCGTACGCCGGTTTGCTCGTCCGAATAATAAACGTAACCCAATTCATTGTCTACGGCAATGGCTTCGATTTCTTTTTTGCCACTGTATTCGCCAAATTTGCGTACCAATGTAGCTTTTACGTTGCCGCTTCCATCGTCTTCCAACAAGTATTGCCACAAGTAGCCACCGGTTTTTGGACCATTTTTGCGACCTACAATGGCGTACATTTTGCCGTCTTTGCTGGTATAGATGGCGATGCCCATCAAATCGCGATACTCGGGCCCGGTTTCGCCCACAAAGACTTCAATCCCGCCTCTGTCTACCGGTTTCATGTCGGGCAGCGAAAAAATGCGTAGCTTATGGGTCATGCGTTCGGTGGTGATGGCAATATCGGTAGGTTTGCCCTGCAACAACAGGCCGTAGGCCAAATCAACATTGTTGGGTCTTTTTAGGCCACTTATTACCTTATTGGCTACGATTTTGCCTTTCAGGTCGAAAACATAAAGCGCGCCATCTGCATCTTTGTCGGTTCCGATAACCAAGCTTTGCGATGGGTCGTTCTTGTTGATCCAGATCGCAGGATCATCGGTATCATATTTAACAGGCTCGGTAATAATTACCGGTTTAATGCTATTCGTCGTATTGGAGCTGTTGGTTTTGCAGGCTGCCAAAAGCAGCAAGGCCAGCAATGGGGTATAATTCAGTTTGTTCAAATTCATTGGTTAAAGTTTAATGCCATATGCACCTACAAAGGTAGAAGGCTCTGGAGATATATAAGTAATGCCATTGGCCATGGTAAGGCCTGCCTTATGGTGACGGGTAAAATTGGTGGTTCCCTTGTTCAGGGCAGGCGAGTTTCCTTGCAGGTGAAAATCCCAGGCGGTATTGAAATCAGGGCTGCTTACCGAGTTGTTAAGCGGATAATTTGCAAATTTAGGATCATTGTCGCCAGCTTTGGTGCCAATTACATCATTGGTGCCACCAATCACATCGCCACTTGGCTGAAATTGGTTTACCGTAGTCTGGTCGTAGCCATAATACCAGTTGTTGGTATATACCGATCGTTTGTCTTCCGGGTTTTTAGGATCTCTTTTCACGCCAAAACGGGTATTGGCAAATAGGTTGTTGTACAAATCGGCACGTACAGTGCTTTCTAGCCAAACAGAACCTCCCTTGGCGGTAGGCCTGCGCCAGCCGGTGTTTACCATGGTGTTGTTGTAGGCAATAATGTAGGTCTGCGGTGTTCTGTCGCCACTGTTTGAGAGTTTGAGCGCATTGGTATTGGTGCTGTAAACCAAGTTGTAAGCTATGTCGGCCAAACAACCCGATTTAAAGTTCATGGCCTCGCCACCGGTTACGCCCGTGGTATAGAATACGTTGTTGGCGAAAATGATTTTGCCGCCCTCAATGTAGGTGCAGTCTTCCTGCAGGTTACGGAAAATACTGTTGGTTACCACCAGTTTGCCTTTTACGTTCGAAAACCAAAGCGCAGGCAGGTTTTCGCCGGCTTTATTTTTGTAAAGGCCCATTTTTACCGAAGTAGAGGCATCGGAAGTGGTAGAACCGCCATATTCGATCACAGTATGGTCTAATACGAGTTCGGCGCAAGTAGGCGCGGCCAAGATGCCACCCCATAGCTTGCCGAATTTTTTTGCTGGAGTTTTATAAAACTCGTTAACGGTAAATTTGATTGGGTTTTCAGCGGTGCCCAAAGCGTAAAGATTTCCCTTTACAATGATTTCGGGCTTGGCTATGGTATCCATCAATACGGTTACGCCTTCTTCAATGGTGAGGCTTTTGCCTTCGGGAATAACGATATCGCCTTTAATGACCTGGGTACTTCCCTTGGCCCACACTCCCGAAACTTCGCCTATGGCCGATCCGTTGCCAGGTGTGGTATCTACATCAACATTTGCCTTTTCGCAACCTGCAATGGCCAGGGCTAACAGCAAAAAGAGGTTAAAAAACTGTTTAAATTTCATTGCTTTTAAATTGGATGGTTTATAATCAATTAGTTGAGTTTATAGCGAACGCCAATCAGGTAGCTTTGTCCGTAGTGGTCGTTTCTGATTAAAGTGTGGCCATTGGTAACCAGGTCTTCCCTGATTTTTTCGTTTTCAGGGTTAGTGCCCTTGATGAAGAGCTTGGTTGGCGTATTGAGCAGGTTTCCGGCTTTAACAAAAGCACTGATGCCACCTTTGAACCGCTTCTCGGCCGAAAGATCCATTTGGATGAAACCCTGTTGCCAAAGGTCGTTGTTGAGGAACTGTGATACGGTGTTGATGCGAGGACCGGTGTAGGCGCCTGCCAATTGCACATCCCAGCCCTTCTTGGTGTCTTTGTACAATAAGGAAAGGTTGGCAATATGTGCCGACTGCCC
>JBCNPG010000400.1:0-3736 GCA_039593445.1 Pedobacter sp. | reverse complement strand
GGTACTCAAAAAAGATTACCGGCCAGTGCAGAAAATAGGCGACGAGCCCTACGATAATGTGCCTTACCCTACCAAGTTACCAGCGGCCGCAGTCGAATTTGACATCAGCGCCCTGGGCAAGGTAGTCTCTAATGTGCTCAGCATTAAAGAGGCACTCAATACGGTCAAGTTTGAAAACGGAACGGTGTTTAGCTGCTATATCCACGCCACCAAACCGGAAGGCTATTTTAGTTTCGAAAACCTCAAATCTCCAGCCATTTTGCCTCAGCTTATGGTACACAACTACAATACCAGCACAAATGGCATCAATGATAATAGCCACGCGGGGCAGGGATTGGGCAAGCTGGGCTATGCCAAAGGCACGGTAAGGCAAACGGCCAACAGCATTGCTTACCACCAGCCAACGGCCGATGGGCATTATTTTGAAGTGCTGATCAAATGGCAACAGTTTCCGGGCCATAAAATTATTGGTTCTTGGACCATCAGCAACAATAAGCCGGCAACAATGGCCAACCTGTCAACCCAAGTAAAAGAACCAACCGGTTGGAATTCGCACCTCGCTTGGTGGAAAAACTATTGGAAGCAGTCGTCGGTTAGCCTGCCCGATACCCTACTCGAAAAGCAATATTACCTCGAACTGTATAAGTTGGGTTGTGTATCCAGAAAAGGGGCGCCAGCCATTACGTTGCAAGCCATTTGGACGGCCGACAATGGCAGTCTGCCACCTTGGAAAGGCGACTTTCACAACGATTTGAATACTCAGCTTAGCTATTGGCCTGCCTATACCGGCAATCGCTTAGCCGAAGCCGCCACCTTTACCGATTGGCTCTGGAAGATCAGGGATAAAAACCTGGCCTATACCCAACAGTATTTTGGGGTAAAAGGCTTGAATGTGCCTGGCGTGGTTACCTTAAACGGCGATCCGATGGGTGGCTGGATCCAGTACTCGCTGTCGCCAACGGTAAGCGCCTGGGCATCTCAGCATTTTTATTGGCAATGGAAGTACTCCATGGATAAGTCCTTTCTCGAGACAAGGGCCTATCCCTATATCCACGAAGCTGCTACCTATTTAGAAAATATCACTTACCTGGAAAAAGGCATCCGCAAACTGCCGTTAAGCTCAAGTCCCGAGTACAACGACAACAGTATTAATGCCTGGTTTCTAAACTGGAGCAATTTTGATTTGGGATTGAGCAAGTTCCTATTCAAGGCCGCGGCCGAAGTAAGTCGGGCTAACGGAAAAACTGCCGAAAGCCAGCATTGGTTGTCGGTGTTCAAACAGCTGCCAGATTTTGAAGTCAACGAAACGGGCTTTACCATTGCCCCGGGCCAGAACCTGAACAGCTCACACCGCCATTTTTCGCAGTACATGGCCATTTATCCATTGGCCTTGCTTGATGTAAATCGCGAAGAAGACAAGTTGCGCATCGACAATTCGTTAAAGCGTATCGAAGAAAAAGGAACCCGTGGCTGGTGTGGCTATTCATTCAGCTGGATGGCTTCGCTGTATGCCCGTGCCTACGAGGCCGACAAAGCGGTAAAACAGCTGCAGATTTTTGCCAGCAACTTCTGTTCGCCAAACAGTTTTCACTTAAACGGCGATCAAAAAGGCGGGCAATATTCGGGCTTTACGTACCGGCCCTTCACCTTGGAAGGCAATTTTGCCTTTGCGCAGGGCGTAAATGAGCTTTTGTTGCAAAGTCGCGAAGGCTATGTCGAGGTTTTTCCGGCCGTACCACGCGATTGGAAAAATGTTTCGTTCGAGAACCTAAGGGCTGAAGGGGCTTTCTTGGTCAGTGCGCAAAAACAGAACGGCGTGCCGGTAAAAGTTAATGTTAAAGCAGAACAAGGCGGTTTATTGACCATTAAATTGCCTTTTAAAACACATATCGTAAAGAATATAGCCAATCAAAGGGTAAAATTTGGGCAAGATGGCTTGGCCAGGGTAAGCCTCAACAAAGGCGAAAGCATTACTTTCGAGAACGGTTACGAATAAGCTATAACGATGAAAAGAAACATTCCTATCTTGCTTGGTCTTTTGGTGCTTCTGGCATGGCCAGGCTATGCGCAGCAAAAAGCGAAAAAACCAAACATCATTTTTATTTTGACCGACGATTTAGGCTATGGCGATGTCGGAGTTTTTTTTCAAAATCAGCGAGCCAAGCAAAATAACAAAGCCCTTCCTTTTGCCCTTACGCCAAGTTTGGATCAAATGGCGGCGAATGGGGCCATGTTAACGCAGAGCTATTGTGCCGCACCGGTTTGTGCGCCATCTCGGGCATCCATTCTTTTAGGACAAAGCCAAGGGCATGCCAACGTGCGCGACAACCAGTTTGACAAGGCCTTGGCCAACAACTATACGCTGGGCAACGTTTTGCAAAAGGCAGGCTATAAAACGGCTGTTATTGGCAAATGGGGCTTGCAGGGAACCGGCAAAGAATGGCCAGCACACCCCCTTAACCGAGGTTTCGATTATTTTTATGGCTACATGCGCCATTCGGATGGACATGAGCATTATCCAAAGGAAGGCATTTACAGAGGCAAAAAAGAAGTATGGGAAAACCGCACTGAAGTTTCAGCCGCGCTCGACAAATGCTATACCGGCGATTTATGGACGGCAAAGGCCAAAGATTGGATCGTCCAGCAGACCCGAAAAAATGCCGATCAGCCCTTTTTTATGTATTTGGCCTATGACACGCCTCATGCGGTTTTGGAACAGCCAACGGGTGCCTATCCGCAGGGCGGAGGCTTAACCGGCGGGCTGCAATGGCTGGGCAAGCCTGGCGAAATGATCAATACCGCCAATGGAACACCCGATAGCTGGACTGATCCGTTGTATGCCCATGCCACCTACGATGACGATAAGAACCCGGCCACGCCAGAAAAACCTTGGCCTGATACCTACAAACGTTTTGCGACCACGACCAAACGCCTCGACGATGAAATAGGAGATTTGTTGAAGCTATTAAGCGATTTGAAGATAGACGATAACACTTTGGTGGTGTTCAGCTCTGATAATGGCCCTTCTATCGAAGCGTATTTGCCTAAACCCAACGTGCCTTATGAAGCCAATTTCTTCGACAGTTTTGGCCCTTTTGATGGCATTAAAAGGGATGTATTGGAAGGAGGCATGCGCATGCCGGTAATTGCCCAGTGGACCAAGCACATTGCACCGAATACCGTAGTGGCTTCGCCCAATATTTCGTACGATTGGATGCCGACCTTTGCGGAGGCTGCGGGTTTAAGCGCGCCAGCGGTTACCGATGGTGTTTCGCTGTTGCCTTCGCTGCTGCAAAAAGGCAAGCAAACTCCTAGCTTGATTTATTCGGAATATTTTGAAAGTGGCAAAACGCCAAACTACAGTGAATATGCACCCAACAATAGGGGCAAGTTGCGCAACCAGATGCAAATGATCCGTTTGGGCGATATCGTAGGCCTGCGCTATAATGTCAAATCAGCCAATGATGATTTTCAATTATTCAACGTGGTCAGCGATACCCATCAGGCTACGGATTTGGCTAAAAACAATGCGCAGTTGCAGGCACAGATGAAAGCCAAGGTATTGCAGCTGAGAAGGAGCGATGCGGAAGCCAAACGTCCCTACGATGAGGAGCTTGTACCCGCTTCAACCATAGCGGCGCCCAAAGCCGGGGCAATGCTTAGCGCCTATAGCGACAAAGCCAACTGGGTGCCCAAAACACAGGGATTAGTAGCTTTAAGTACAGTTACAACGAAC